>PBND01000011.1 GCA_002722845.1 Myxococcales bacterium
ACCCTAGAAGTCGAGACGGAGGCTGGCGCTGACCGACTGCGCCTCAAGGGGATCGACACGCCGGAGTTCGGGCGGCGAGGGGATCCAGCCGAACCCTTTGCGGAGGCAGCGAAAGCCCACGCTCAAGGAAGGGTCGGCAGCGAAGTGGGTCTGGAGTTTGACCGAGCTTGTGGCTCGAACCCCTTGAGCAGCGACGCTTGTCGGGATGGTTTTGGTCGCTTGCTCTGCTATCTTCGCCTCGCCGATGGATCGGATCTCAACGAAGAGTTGCTGCGATTGGGCCTGGCCGAAGTCTATCGGGTTCGCGGCGAGCGCTTTGATCGACAGTTTGCCTATGAGGAGGCCGAAGCGGCCGCCCGCCAAGAGGGCTTGGGAATCTGGGGACCCTAGAAGCGCATTTGGGTAATCACGCCCACGCCCACCCGCTGCCGCAGTTGCCGATCGATAAAAACCCGCTCTGAGATGCCTCGGCCACCATCCACCAGGTCCGTCTGGTTCTCGTCGTGGGTGTAGTTCACTTCGAAAGTGGTCTGCATCAGTTTGGAGAGGTCCCAGCGCAGGGCGATGCGGGCGGCGAGAATCGGCACCGGATTGATCACCTCGCCGGCGCTGTTGAGGGGAAGGATATCGAAGTCACCTTCACCCCGCACGACCACGGCCCGGCGACCACCAGCATCCGGCAGATCAGCCTCGCCGATGCTTCTGAGACGTTCAGGGATACCACCGATCATTTGGGCGGGATCTTGAATACCAAGCATCAAGGTTGGGGTGAGCCGGCTCTTTGGCAGCGCGTAGGCGGCTCCCATGGCGAGAAAACGTTCTGGTCGGCCGTCTGCGGCCCCCGCAAGGGCCTGGAAGGGGACAAAGCTGGGCACGTTACGGAGGAGAAAGCCCAGATCCCGGTGGAAGGCAAAGCCGTCTAAATACAGCCGACCTAAGCGGACCGTGGCGGTCAGCGCATAGGCCACCGATCGCTGTTCCGAGAGTTGGCCCGCCCGGTCTGGGTCCTCAAGCAGTTGGATGAGCTGACTGGTCTCTAGGGCCACTCGGAAGGATTGGCCGCTGTGATCTTGGCGATAGCGGTAGCCACCGATCCGGTGCAGCGGGTTGTCTCGCATCAGGGCAAAGTCCGCTGACGAGCCAGCGGATGTCCCCAGGTGGTAGACGGCCCGAGCCGAATAGCCCCAGGTGGCCAGGGGTTGACCGCGGACCGCCGGGTTTGGGTTTGTCCCCATGTCGAAATGCCCCCCACTTGCCTGCAGTGTGACGACTTTCGCCGGCGACAGGGAGCCGCCCGCAAGATAGCCGTAACGGGCTTCGATCTCATTGACCTCTTCATCGAGAAGACGGGCGCTTTTGGCGCCGGCCCAAAGGCTCCAACGGTTTTGGCGCAGGCCTAACTTGATCCCGGGAACCGCTTTGGAGCGACCCGGAAAAATTCGCGGGTCCCCCCAGGATAAATCATAGGTGTAGCCAACCCGAAAGCGATTGGTGTCGAAGGGAAAGGCGGTGATGTAGGCAAAGGCGAGATCACAGCCCTCGGTCCGAGCAAGGAGTTGCATTGCCGTACAGTTGCCGGTGTCTCGAAGATAGTAACGCAGGCCCAGGAAGCTACCGTCGTCCTTGAAGAGCTGGCCCTGCTTACCCGTGTCGGCGTCAGCATAGAGATCAAAGCGGGCAACCAGCGCGCCTTCGGTGAGTAGGCGGGGGATATGGCTGCCCAGATCGGCCCGATGAATCACCAGCGTGGAGCGGGTCTCATCGCCCGTGTCTCGAGAGTTCAGATTGTCGAAGAACTGCTCGTCGCCCTGCCGTTCACCAAAGTCCGGGCGGGGCGAGTTGGGATTGGTTTGGCCTGGTCCTGCAAAAAGGTTGTCGTCGCCCCAACTGAAGGTCAGGCGAGTGTCGAGAAAACGGCCACTGGTTCCCTCCACTGAGCGAGGTGTCTCTCCCCCTCGCCGATGGTCGGGGGCCGCCTTTTCGCTTTCTTCGTCTTTAACGACCTCGACGACGATACTGCCGTTGACCGGCGAGGTACTGACCGAGGGAAAGAGAATCGGCGTGACCAGAAAGAGGCTCAACACAGAGTTCATGGGGACTCCAACAAACAGGGAGAGGGGCGCTCGACAACGAGCTGGTAGGCTTCGACAACCCAGGCGGGCGTCGAGCTGCCCTCGAAGAAGAGGCCTCGAAGGGTACCCTCAATATAGGGGATGGACTGGCCGCTGCAGCCGGGCAAGCGGGGGTCAAATTCGGGCATGACATTGCGGGCCATCAGGCTAATGCAGCGACTGTCCCCCCCTTGTCCGAGGGCGATATTGAACTGCCCATACTGGAGATAGGAACTCAGCGAGTAATCGTCTGGTTCGTAGGCTACCTCGGCGCCGGCGATGAAGACAGGGCCGCCTTCGAGACGCTCCATCGAGAGATTGAGTGGGATGTCGCGGTTGATGCGCCGACAGCGTTGATTGCCGCTCGGGCTGCGGTTGAGGTCCTCGGCCGTCAACTCTGTGGCCGGGAACTCTTCGCCCAATTGCTCCACGCTCAGACCCAGCGCATTGCCGTCGTCATCCCGGCGCAGCGTATAGCTGGTGTCCGCCAGTTGGGTGCCGCCCATGAATTCGGTGGCGTTGCCTTCGAGATGGTCGAGTATCGCCCCTAAGAAGACCTCATCAGGGGCGTTATAGGTGTAGACGAAGAGGGAGTTATCTTGGACCGGGCGACCCCGTTCGGTGACGTTGAATCCGTCCCCTGCGACCCGAGTGACCACCAGGCCTGCACCGGGATCGATCTCGATGGCACAACCCTCGAGGGCTGCATGGGCGATACGATTGCGTTGGCAGTTGGATAACTCCCGGCCCTCAAGTCCTTCACAGCGCTCGACGGGCAGCAACTGGAGCGCAAGGATGCTCGGATTTCGATAGTTGAGGGTGGTTGAAATGGCGGCAGCGAAGCCGCCTTCTGTCCGGGCTTTGGAGGTGACCCATAGCTCCAGAGGTCCGGGGATATGGTGGAGTTGGAGGGCTAGGTCGGCCGTGCCTGCACTGAGGGTTGCCTTGATCTCTTGGCCGAACTGACCCGTCTCCGTGTTCTCTAACTGGACGCAGGGGGCGGAGGTGGTCACCGCCACCTCCCAGTCCTCTGTGCTTGGGCTGCCGTCGGGCTGAAAGGCCTGGATGGACAGATTCACCGTGCGGCTATCATCCCCACCAAATTCCAGCCGAGGTCGATCTTCGAGATCCTCAGTGTCCCCGGTCACCGTGAGTTGAAACGTGGAGACGAGCTCCGGACTTGTCGGCTCGACCTCGATCGCTTCATAGCAGCCGATCACTGCGATGAGGGGCAGTAAGGATCTCATTGGCGGGCCAGAATGCGAGCTTGTTGTTGAACGCAGCGGTCGTCGCTGCTGCAGTCTGTATCCTGGGCGCAGACCTGCCCGCCAACTTCGCAACTGGCGCCTGTGGGTACACAGCGCAGGCTGCCGTAGCGGGTCATCGCCTCGTCGTAAGCGGGACGCAGGTCCGCTGGAACCTGACTGGCATCACATTCAGGCATGCTGCGCAGATAGTCAGCCATCGCATCCCGTAGGGAGATCCCCGTATCGAACTGGGTGGTGTTGCGTTCGAGGACTTCGAAGCCAGAGCCGCCGGATGCGATGTAGTCGTTGGCCGCCAACTCATAACTCTCGCCCAAGTCGAGTGCGTTGCCGTTGATCATGATCTCCTCGGCGCAACCCATCCCGCCGGTTTCCGACACGGCAGCCCCAGCGCAGCAGCCGTCGACCACCGTTTCAGAGCAATCACAGCGCATGGTGAAGGTCGCACCGGCAATCTGGGCTTGGGAGCGGCAACCGCGCCCGGCGCTGCGAGCGGCGACGAAGTCAAAGAGCTCTTGGACCTCGACGCCGGACAGAAAGAGGGTGGCGATGGAGTTCTCGAAGGGGAAAACATTAAAGAGCTGCTCCAAGGTCACCAAGCCCGGGGGGATGTTGTCCCGAATTCCCATCGAGTTGGTGAGCGCAAAGTCGGTACGGACACGGTTCCGCATGCGAATGGCATCGGCCACCAAGTTGCCCAAGGGAGAGTCGCCCCCGGTGGGGCTGGTGCGATTGACCTCTACGTGACTCCAGGCCACGGGCTCGTCGAGGCGAAGCCGTTGGCTCAGGCCCACCAGGTAGCGCTCCATGATGCGCTCCATCTCGGGATCCTTGGCGACGGTGGCGTCGACGGCGAAAAGTTCTTGTCGGTAACTGGCGATCTCCCAGCCAAACCAGGCGGGCCGGTCCATCCGGGTGGCTTCCCGCAAGACCACATCCAAGCGGGCCAGGAACTGCATGAAAGCCCCAGAGTGCATGATCGGGACGACTCGGCCGTCTCGATCCACCACTCGGCGGGGCGGCTTGGTGACGTAGTGGAGGTGCCCGCCGAGGATCAAATCGACGCCGCGAACACCGGGGATCCAGAGTTGAACATCCCCCTGGTGGTCCGGCGCCTCAAAACCACAGAGTTGTCCTTCGACGGGCTCTTCTGGGCAGGCCCGTTGGCTGGGCAGGGCCGCCACGGTCCGCTCGCATTTCTGTAGGGGGCGGTCCGCGAGTTCGCAGGGGGGGAATGGGGCGCCCGGCAAGCGGTCGTATTGATCTTGACGGTACCAGCGGTGGTAGCCCTCGATGACCTCCACATCATCGCTGAGCCCCAGATGGCTGACGACCACCATGAGGTCGGCCTGCTCGGCGAGGAGATCCACATAGGCTTGGGTTGTTTCGATCATTTCCAGTGGGTGAAGCCCCAGGCTGTTCCCCCCTTCTCCCAGGGAGTTCAGGCTGGAATAATTGGCCAGACCGATGGCGGCCACTCGGATGCCGTCCACATTGTAGATGGCATAGGGCTGCATCACATCGGCCAGGGCTTTGTTGCCGTATCGGGCCATGTCCTCGCCCCGATAGTTGGCCGCGAGTAAAGGATAGCGGACCCACTGGGCCGCCTGGTCGACGAAGTTGGTCATGCCTTTGTCGAACTCATGGTTGCCGATCACGGCTCCATCGAGACCGATCTGATTATAGGCCCGCAACTCCGCTTCCCCATCGAACTCGTTAAACACGGGTGCGCCCTGGAAGCAGTCACCGGAATCGAGATGCAGCACGCGACTCGCCTGGGCCCGTTCCCTTTTGACCAGTGTGGTCAGCCTTGCCACGCCACCAAAGGGGGCGTTTTCCGGCAACAAGCCATGGCGTTGTAGGGGGATCGGGGGGTCGTAGCGATAGGGGAAGAGGCGGCTATGCCAGTCGGAGGTGTGGAGAAAGGTGAGGGCCTGGTCTTTCCCTTTGAGAAGGGTAGGATCTTGCGCCTTTTCAACCTCATAGCTGGTGCACGCACCGAGAAGGAGGCTGATGATGACCCAGCGAGACATGCCCAACTCCTTTCCCGTTCGCGGCGGGGATTAGGACATGGGAGCCTGGGCCGCAAAAGGAATCCCTAGCGGACGTTGCTTTTCCTCATGCGAAAGCGGGGGCTGCTCATGCGGCCGGATACCGTCATGCCGAGCCAGCCCTTCTTGCTCATGTTGCGTTTTACGCGGCGGGGCAGGAGGGGGCTCTTGCGATCGAGGACGTTGAGGAGATTTTTGCCTTCTTGCGTGGACTTCAACTTGTCGGTGGGGCGGGCATCAACGCTGAGATCCAGGGCGCTGAGCCGAAGACTTCTTTGCAGGGTGACTTCCCCTTTGGCCGCCAGCTCCAACTGTTCTCCGGTGGCCTTGATCGGGGTGAGGGTCGCCTTACCGGCCTTGACTTCAAGGCCCAAGGGGAGGTCGCCGATGCGGACCTCGGGAACGGTTAGCGGCTGACCAAAGCCAGGGATGGGCAGTTTGCCCGGGCCGATGCTGGCGGCGCTAAGCGTGAGGTCAACCGTGCCGTCAGCCTTGCGCCATTTTTGCTTCGGATCGCTGACATCCATGTCGACCGTGCCGCTCAATCGACCGCCCATGCCCAGGCCCAACATATCCTGCAGGGGGAGAACGTCGGACAAATTGAGGTCCGCCACCTGGGCCTTCACGATCGCACCATCCACCTGGACATCCACTTGGCCGCCGTAGGCCGAAGCACTCAATGAAAATGCCGGGTTTTCTGGATCGAAGCCAAAGCCAGCCAAGCCGACCCATAAGCTGTCGAAGCGCCAGGGAATCTCCCCCTTGCCGTAGGTAAACTCCACGTTCTCAAGGCGCAGACCTAGACCGGAGAAGGAGGCATCTTCGATGATGAGATTTTTCACATCGGGCGCGCCTTTCGCCACGCCGTTCTCGATCTCTGCAACCAAGGCTGAACTGGGATAGGTCAACACCAACGACAGTAGAAAAACGAAGCTAAAGAAGCTGCTGTAGGTGCTGATTCGAAACCAACGCTTTTGCCAGAGGCTTGCCATTAGCTCGCCTCCTTCCAGGTGCTCACGACGAACACTGCATTGATCATCTCTCGGTCCTCAAACTGTGTCTTTAGGCTGAGCTCTCGAACGCGGATGAGATCCCCTCGTCCCCGCTGCATCAGCGTATCGATGAAGTGGGCAAACTGGTCCATCGTGATGGATTTGATCGTGACCCGAATCCGCTCTTCCGCCAGCTTCGCCCCTTCGGTTTTTGCTGGGCTTTGGTTCTTCATGTCGCTGATTTCGATTTGGTTTTGTCGGCCTGCATCTTCGAGCAGCGAAGCGAGACTGATTCGGGTGCGCTTAATGCGGGCCTTGAAGGCTTCCTTATCGCCGATAGCCTCTTGATAGCGGGCTGCTAGCGCAATGACCTTTTTGAGTTCAGCCTTGCGGTTGGTCAGGGCCACATTGCTGCGGCTGCGGGCTTGATTGACGCCCCGGACCGTTAAAAATCCGAGAAAGAGAAGGAGGACGAGACCCAGCAGGCCGAGGGCCCGCTGATCCCGGGGGCTGAGGCCGCGAAAAATGTCGCCAAGCTTACTCATTTTTCTTCCTCCTGGTTACCACTGGTCGAATCATCGTCACTGGTCGAATCATCATCGCTGGGGTCTCGGCCGCCGTAGGTGCCGGAGATCCCCTTCTCAATTTGGGGCAAGTGCAGTTTCATCGGCGATGACGAGGGCAAGTTGATGTTGAGTTTGGGCGGTGGCTTGAAATCCTCGTCGTCCTGATCCTCTGAGTCGTCATCGGAGCTGCTGGAACGAGGGGCTGCCAAGCCGCTGGGAAGGTCAGACTTTCGGGAGGGCCGAAAAGACTTCTTCTTCTCGAAGGGGGCCGTTGGTTTTTTCTTCATGGCCGGCCGGGGTGTTTTCGCCTCGAAGACTTTTGCCCGGGCGGCCCGTTTGGGTTTTTTCGCCAACAAGTCAGGATCTGGAGGTCGTTGGGAGCAATCGATCTTGCCGGAGAAGGTGAAGCGGACTTTGGCCCCTTGTTTGACCGTTTTGTCGCTGCGCAGCTCGCTGACACAGGGCGCCTTCGAGAGGGCCTTGTTCAGCTCGCTGGCCTGATGAAACCCGGTGGTGCTGCCCTCGAGGCGCAAACTTTTGCCATCGATTCGAGTCACATCGATTTTGACCTCAAGAGCCGCAGGCACTGCCGCTGAGATGCCTGCATAGACATCGAGGGCGTCGTAGCGGGGGATATCGTCCTTGCCCGTACCGCCGATGGCCTCCTCCATCGCCGCAAGACACTGAAGGTGGGTGCTGTTGGTCAGCCCAGCGATTTGAGTGCAGGCCTGTTGGCGGGCGCTGTCGTAGCGCTCGGCCTGATTGTAACGGACATGGATGTCAGCAAAGACTTGAGCACAGAGGAGCACGAGGAGGGCCGCAACCCAGGTGCCCAGTCCGGAGACGGCCTTAAGGGCCCGCAGGACCCCACCTTGATAAGCGAGACCGTCGGCCCGCAGGTTGAGTGGCTGCCAAACCGTGCCCGCTCGCAAGTCCCGCAAGAGGCCCAGTTCAGGGGCCCAGGCGAGGGCTTGGAGAGGCTTGCCGACCAACTCATCGGTTTGGTTGGCCAAATCCACGGGCTGGCCCATCTCTTCGGCCAGGCGATCGGCCAGTTGGGGGGTGCAGGCACCACCGCCACCAAGGACCACGGTGCACTCTCGCCAACCCAGTTGATGTTGGAGGCTGCGGAGACCTCGGCTGAGATGGCGGGCCAGTTGGCGGGTGGCTGGATCGAGAGCGGCTTGACCTTCCGCGCTCGCGCCCTCCTCCCGCTTGACCCGCTCAGCCTCTGTTTCGTCGAGGTAGTGACTGGCCGCGAGGGCCCGGTTCACCGTATCGCCACCCTCATCGATGGTCACCAAGGCCAGGGGTTCGTCATCGCAAAGGGCCAGGGCCTCCGTGCTCGTGGCGCCGATGTCCATGACGATGGTGGGCCCCCTGCGCAGATCAGCGCGCGCCAAGCCCATACAACTGGGGACGATGGTGGTGGGTTCGATGCCTTCGGCCTGGAGTGCGGCGACAATGGCGCTGAGCTCGGCCATCGGCGCCACCAAGGCGACGACGGCTGTGCCTCCTTCGACCTTACGCAGGCGGGTCGAGACCACCACCTCATCCCGCTTGAATGGGAGTTCGGCTTCCAGCTCGAAATCCAAGGCCATCTTGGCTTTGCGTAGATCAGGGACAGGCAGCAGGAGTTCGTGCATGGAGAACAGATCGCTCGACAAGCTAACCAGCCAGCGATCGGCGCTGAGAAGTTCCGCCTCCCGGAGCTTGGCGAGGGCCTGGGGTAGGCCATCAAGCCCCTCGGTGAGGGGCATTTCTTCGCGAATGAGCGGTGGGGCGTTCTTCCCCCGTTCCGCCATCAGCAGGCGCAGTCGACTTTGGGAAAGATCGATGACTCCGACGGTGGCAGCCAAAGCTTACTCCTCTCGCCAGTAGTAACGCTCTTCAGCCGCGTCCGATGGGGCGTAGCGAAGAACCAATGTGAGGGTGCGGGCAGCCCGGCCGACGGTGGCCTGGCTGGTGATTCTAAAATAACGGGAGCTGGTCGTGATGGACTCCTGACAGGCCTTCGTATCGAAATCGAGCCCCTCGGCCGCGGTGAGCTGGGCCATCACGTTGACGAAATAGTTGTCGAAGGGGCTCAGGCCAGGGGTTTCGCCCAGTGGGCAAAGGGCCTGGATTTCAGGCAAGTCGGTGAGTTTCGCGGCGACGCAGCGATTGAAAGCCAAATACCAGAGGTTGAGGCGCTCGCCGACTTGCAGGATTTGCTCTGGAGCCAGGCACACTGAGACCGCCGTGAGGAATTGAACCGGTGCGGAGGGCGTCTCCTCCTGGTCCGGGTTCATCGAGCCGACGCCCAGCAGGCTTCCCAGGAGGCTTTCGACATTGATTCGATTCTCGCCGTAGATGGTCATCTGATCGGCGAAGGCGGCGTAGACCTCGTCGGTAAAGCCCTTGAGTTGCTTGAGTTCGGCGATGCTATCAAAGGAGGCGTTCTTGCTACGATAGGGCGTCGCCTCCTTGTCGTAGCGGCTGTCTTCGCTTTGGGCTCCCGTGACCCGTTGCCCGGTCATGAAGTCGATCTCGGAGATGGAGGTGTCTGGATCCATCCAGTCGAGAATGGTCGAGATCAACTCCCGGCGGTCCACATCCTCCCCTCGGGCATTGGTCGCTTGGAAGAGACCATCGTAACGGGGCGCAGAGATCAGCGCAGCCAAGCGGAGGGCGGCGGCCCGATTCTGGGCCGGTGTTCCCTTCCAAAGTTGCTTCAACGGGATTTTACGATCTTCATCATCGATAGAAACGGAGAAGCTTCCCCCTAGATTGGCGAGGAGGGCTTGGCCGTCGCCGCCGGGCCCGTCTCCCTCGTCATCGCCACTCAACTCGCCGGACTGGGGGTCGATGGCCGCGGTGGTGAGTTTCGGCGTGGGCAGACCGAGCATCTGCCCCATGCTGCCATCGCCGATGGCACCAAAAAGCCCGGAGTCGAGGGGGAGCATACGCCAAAAAGGCTGGGGCGGTAGATTCAGGGCCGACTGGAGCCCCCGCAACTCGTCTTCGCAGGTGGCCTGGCCGCTCTGGCTGCCCTTGGCTAGAGTCCCGAGCCCCATGCTCATGGGGCAGGGCTTTTGCTTCATGAACCCGATCAAGAGGCGGGTGAGTTCGGTGCCGCTGCGGGCCAGGAAGTAGGCTCGTACCGAGTCCCGGGCGTTGGCAGCGATCTGACTGCGGACCTGGGTTTCATGGATGAACTGCGTGGTGATGGTGGTCAGGACCGCCAGGGTCGCCAACACCAGCAGGAGGGCGACGCCACGGCGAGGCCGGAGAAGTCCGGTGGATGTCTTGTCGCCGGCCATCAGAAGTTCAACGCCTTGGTTAATCGTAGGGTGGTCGCCGTGCGAAAGAGCCGCCTGGAACCATCGGGCATCTCGACCCACAGGCTCATTCGAACCCGATCGGGTAGCCGGGCTCGGACCTCGCCATCATCCACATCCTTGTGGGCGATGTCCTCGGTCCGCCACGAATCGCTCCAATCATCTTCCCGTTCAGCATGGTATTTGAGTTCCATGCGGTTCACGCCGCAGATGAGGACTCGCTCCCGGCCTTCGTCGTCTTCTTCGATGTCCTCGAGGACCCGAGCTGCGGACCAGCGCATCAAGCAGGTGCCGTCTTTGCCGGTCGGGTCGGGGCCGAGCCGGTAGCGAATGGTTTCCTGGTCGCCGGCGTAGGCGTCCTTGCGCAGCACCGTGTTTGAGAACGAAGTGAACAGCAGTTCGTCCTCCTCGCCGTAGAAGCCGGTCTGGGTGCTGACGTCGGCCTTGTTCACATGGTTGCTGACAAAAGCTTGGGCCAACTCACGGCTCATGCGCTCCAGCGCGACATAAGCCTGTCGGTAGCGCTCACTATGGGCCGAGATCTCTTCACGCATCGAGAAGCTTCGCTCTACGGTACCGTAGAGGGCCAGTCCGATGACGCTGACAATCGCTAACGCGACCACCACCTCGATCAGGGTAAAGCCACGGCGCTTCATGGCTTACCGCTTCCCTTATTGCCGCTTTGGGAACCCCTTGTCGCAGGGCTCGATCCCGTCGATCCAATCGTGGGAGGCGTTCCGGTCGCCGGCAGGCCTGGGCCCGTTGGGGTCACCGCCCGGGGTCGACCGAGATGGACCACGTGGGTGACGACCTCAAATTCCTCTTCGTAGCGCCCCTCTTTCCAGCGCACGGTGAGCCGGATTTCCCGTAGTTGTTCGCTGAGCATCTTCCCCAGATGACCGAAGATCGGGAAGGCCTGGGCCGCGAGGGGGTGGACCCCACCAAGGTCTCCGGCCTGATTCATCAGGGCCTCGGGTTCGACTTTGCGAATCTCGGCCGACCACTGGATTTCTGGGGCTTCCGCATCGCTAAAGTCACCGGACAGGACGGCCTCCCCCAAGCGAAAGCCGTCCTTGCGGAGCATCCACTCCAACTCGAGCATTTTGTCTTTTGCGAGCAGTGCCGCCATCTGCACGTTGCGGCTGTAGGTCACGCTCCGGGCGGCGGTGGCCTGCAGGCTAAACAGTGCGGTGAGCATAAAGCCCAGGATCCCCAGGGCCACCACCACTTCGATGAGTGAAAAGGCTCGCCGGTGGATCATGGATCCTCCGGCTTGATCAACTCGAAGCGAGTCTGAATGCGGGCAGCGAGACCGTCCACGCGCACGGAGATGGCGTCTTCTTCGGTCTCGCCGATCCAGAAGATGGCGTCCTGTGTTTCACCCCGGGGAAAGAAGTAAAGGGCCCCCTCGCCATTCTTCACCATGCCCTCGTAGTCGTCGGTCCAGAAGGCGAGGATCTTGACCGGCGCCTTGAATTCGACCCCTTCGCCCAACTCCCCATCAAAGGGGGACCAACTGGGCCCGGCCCGTAAACGCTCCAGCTCCTGCCGGGCCGTTTCGTGGAGGGCCTTCAAATAGCCCTCTTCTTCATTTTCCGCCTTCTCCGCTTCTTTCGCTTTGCCTTGGCTGTCGACTTCAAGAGGCACGGCTGGGAGGCTGAAGGACCCCTCCGCTTGGTCCAGGCGCAGCATGGGCTGGCCCGCTTCAAAGGAGAGTCGGTGGACAGCGCCGGAGAGAGCTGCCTGGTCAAAGGCCGTTTGGATGGCTGCGGCCACCTGTCCGGCCGCCTCTCGGCTTTTGGCGTCATCGAGTCCTCGCAGGCCGGTGGCAAAGGCCGCCACGACCAGGCCCACCACCGCGATGGCGACGGTGAGTTCGATGAGGGTGAAGCCGGGGCGTTGACCCATCTCGACTTACTCTTCCTTCCAGTTGCCCACGTCGTCGGCCGTCCCTGTTTCGCCGTCCGGTCCGTTGGACCAAACGTCGAAGCGGCGACTGTTATGGGTGCCCGGATTGGCGTAGTTGTAGGGGTTGTCCCAAGGATCCACCGGCAATTCATCGAACAGGGCTTGGCCCTTGGGCGGATTCACCAACGCGTTGATCCCCTCACCCGTGCTCGGATAGCCGTTGTTGCGGATCTTATAGAGGTCCATGGCTTTGGCGATCTCATTGGCTTTAAGGCGGGCTGTTTGCACCTTGGCATCGTCGAGTTGGCCCATCACACCCATGGTGATCGCCGTGGCTAGGAGGCCCAGAATCGCCACCACAACCATGATTTCGATCAGGGTCATGCCTCGGCGGCGATGCTGGCGTTCTTGGCAGTCTGTACTCGTCATATCGACCTCGCTTACTTGATGAACTGGTTCATTTGCAGAATGGGCGTGAGGACGGCCATCACCACCGTAAAGATGACGCCGCCCATAAACAGGATGAGAAAGGGCTCGAGGAGGCTGGTGAGGGTACTGACCTTCACTTCGACCTCTTGTTCATAACCTCGTGCCACGTTGGCGAGCATCTCCTCCAACTGGCCGGTCTGCTCGCCGATGGCCACCATGTGATAGACGATGGGGGGGAACTCCCCACTCTTCTTCAGCGGTGCAGCGAGGCTTTGTCCCTCGCTGACCGCCACGGCCGCTTCATCCACCACTCGGGCTAAGACCTCGTTGTTCATCACATTGCGGGCGATTTTACAGGCCTGCAGCAGGTTCACACCGCTGGACAGCAGGGTGGCCAAGGTTCGTGAGAAGCGGGCGATGGCGATCATGCGGTGAATCTCGCCCATCTTGGGAAAGCGCAGTTTGAAGGCATCCCAGCGCAGGCGGCCGCCCTCGGTTTTGATGTACTGGCGCAGGAGGATCAGCGCGGCCACCGCAATCAGCGCCAGAATGCCATCGAGGATGGGGTTGCTCAGCAACTCGCTCAGCCCCATCAAAATACGTGTAAGCAAAGGCAACTGGGCATCGGCGTGTTCGAAGATTTTTGAGATGCGCGGGATGACGAAGATGAAGAGGCCGATCATGATGGCCCCGCCGGCGATGATCATCACCAGGGGATAGATCAGGGCGCCGATGACTTTGCCTTTGAGGGCCGCCTGATTTTCCGTGAAGTCGGCGAGGCGCTCCAGGACCACGTCTAAAGCGCCCGAACTTTCACCGGCCCGGACCATGTTGACGTAAATGGTGTTGAAGGCCTTGGGGTGGTTCGCCAAAGCATCGCCCAAACTGGCCCCTTCGTTCACCCGGGTTTTTACATCCCCGAGCATTCGGGCCAGCCGGGGGTTATCGACCTGCTCCGCTAAGGCCGTCAGGGCTGGAACCAGGGGAATACCACTGCGCAGGAGGACCGCGAACTGGCGGGTCACCACGGCCAACTCTCGGACGTCGATACGACCGCTGCCCAAGCGAACTTCGACCTCGCTCTCATTCTGGGCTTTCGCTTCGTCGACGCTGGCGAGCATGACCCCTTCGCGACGCATTTGCGCTCGCAAAGCCTTCACGGAGTCCGCGTCTCGAACCCCTTTGACGGTCTTTCCTTTGGCGTCGAAGCCTTTGTATTCGAAGAGGGGCATCTTTAGTTCAGGTCGAGGACCGCCTCCTCGGTTGTGACACGGCAGACCTCAGCCACACTGGTCATGCCGGCGAGGACCTTTGCGGCGCCATCTTCCCGAAGCGTAGTCATGCCGTGGCGCCGGGCAGCCGCTTTGATCTTTGAGGCATCGGCGTTGGACAGGACAAGGTCCCGGACCTCATCGCTGACCATGAGCAACTCGTAGATTCCCGTTCGACCGAGATAACCGGTCTCCTGACAACTGGCGCAGCCCTTGCCTTCGCTGATCATCCGACCGGCCTCTTTGGAGCTGAGCCCCAACTCGGCGAGTTCGCCTTCGGTGATGGGCCGTTCGAAGCGGCAGTCCGGGCAGAGGGTGCGCACCAGGCGTTGGGCGAGAATCCCGGCCAGAGAGGAGGCGACAAGGAAGGGTTCAACCCCCATGTCCACCAGCCGTGTCACAGCCGATGAAGCGTCATTGGTGTGGATGGTCGAGAGGACCAAGTGACCGGTGAGGGAAGCCTGAATTGCGATCTCCGCGGTCTCGAGGTCGCGGATTTCACCCACCATGATCACGTCCGGATCCTGGCGCAGAAAGGCCCGCAAGCCGTTGGCGAAGGTCAGGTCGATCTTCGTGTTCACCGGCACTTGGCCCACGCCGGGCAGCTGGTACTCAACGGGGTCCTCGATGGTGAGGATGTTGAGGTCGGGGGAGTTGATGGTGGCCAGGCCGCCGTAGAGCGTGGTGGTTTTACCAGAGCCCGTGGGTCCAGTGACCAAGATAATACCGTGACTGCGGCGAATCAGTCGGTCCACTTGGCTGAGGATGTTTTTGTCAAAGCCCAGGCTGTCGAGGGGCTTGAGGACCGAACTGCGATCCAGCAAACGCAGGACGACCCGCTCGCCGTAGTTGGTGGGGACCGTGCTGACACGGATATCGATGTCACGGCCGGCTCGTTTGAGGCGAATCCGGCCGTCTTGCGGTAGCCGTTTTTCGGCGATGTTGAGGCCCGCCATCACCTTGATTCGGCTGATGATCGAGTTTTGAGCTGCCTTGGGTGGGTTGACGACGCTGCGCAAAACACCGTCGACTCGGAAGCGAACGGAGAGCTCTCGTTCAAAGGGCTCGAGGTGAATATCACTGGCCCGTTCCCGGATGGCTTGGCTTAAAATTGAGTTCACAAACCGAATGATGGGCGCTTCGTCGTCGGAATCGAGGATGTCCTGGATATCCAACTCGGCTTCGTCATCGCCGTGGGTCTCTTCAAGGCCCTCGGCCGCGTCTTCAGCCAATCGGGTGGCCCGGTCATAGGCGGTGTTGAGTGCGGTCAGCAGCTGCTCTTCGCTGGTGACCGCCAGATCGACCCGCGCCTTTAGCATCATCCGCAAATCGCCCATCACCGACAGGTTGTACGGGTCGGTAATGGCCACGAGCACGCGCCCACTATCGGTCTCCGTAATCGGAAGCACTCGGTGACTACGGGCAAAAGCGATGGGGACCCGATCGAGGAGTTGGTCTGGGATCGCTTCGGCCTGGATATCGTCAATCCAGGGGCATTCGGCCTGGAGGGCGAGGGCCTGACCCAATTGCTCGTCGTTGATGGCTTCTTGAGCCAAGAGAATCTCACCGAGAAGACCGCCGCGCTCCTCTTGCTCGAGAAGCGCTTCTTCTAGGCCTTGGGCGCTGAGCCCGAAGTGCTCCTGAAGTAAGCCTCCGAGCCGCATTACTTGGCTCCCTTGTCAGCCGGCTTCTGATCTTCTGTGCCTTTGGGGGCTTCCCCGTCCTTGCTGGGCTCATCGGCCTTGGCGGCATCGGGAGCCTCACCCTCTTTGGGGCTCGATTCTTCTTCTGATTCCCCTTCGACTGCAGGCTTCTCTTCCGCGGCCTTCTCTGGTGTGATCACAGCGTCTGAACCGTCACCCTTGCCACCGTTTTCGATCCGGGACTCTTGGTCTTGGAGCACCCGTTCAATGCGAGCAAATGCGCCGATCTTACGCCGCCAGTTTACGCTGGGGGGAAGGGAACTGTGGCGCCTCTTCGCGAGACTGGCCAAGGCTTTGCGCTCCTGCATCTTTTCCCGGTGGATCCGAGCGAAGTCCTGTTGGTCTCGAACCACGTGGGGGGTCAGCACCATCAGTAGATTGGTCTTCGCCGTTTTCGTTTCGCGGTTTTTGAACAGATGACCCAAGAGGGGGATGCGGGACAGAATGGGAATTCGGTTTTCCGATTCCGTCTGTTTGTCGCTGATGAGTCCGCCGATGACGATGGTCTGGTTATCCATGGCGAGCACGGTGGTTTTCAGTTTGCGTTGGGTGGTCCTGGGGCTTCGGGTGGTGGGCTCGATCTCGCCCAGTTCGCTGATTTCCACCTCCAACTCCATGCGGACATGGCCCGTGTTGGTGATATGGGGCGTCAGCTTAAACTTGAGGGCCACATCTTGGCGCTGAATGCTGACGCTGGGAATGCCCAAGCCACCCAGGCCGGAGAGGGCCGATGAGGCTGCCGAAGCCGTACCACTGTTCGCCGCGCCACCGAGCAGGTTGGACAGGCCGCCGAGCCCGCCGGAGAGACCGGAAGCAAAGGGGACATTCTCACCGACGACGATTTCCGCTTCTTCGTTGTCCGTCGTCAGCAGGTGGGGCGTGGAGAGTACATCGACGGCCCCATTGCCCTGCAGGGCTTGGAGGACGATACCGAAGGTCGGCAGGGTCATGTTGTCGGGCAGAATGGCATCCAGTCCCGGGATGGGCATGCCTTGGAAGGTGCCGACCAGGCCCTGGCTCGCGATTTGACCCAAGCCGCTGGTCAGCGAATTGAGTCCCGTGTTCATATTGACGACACCGCCGCCATCTTTGAGAAACTCGAAGTCGCCATCTTCCCAGTCCGTGCCCTGGGTGGTGACCCCCGTGTGCATGCCGGCCCCGATCTGGCTGTTGTCATTGATGGTGAGCTCTAAGAAGGCTGCTTCAACGAAGACTTGTGGGCGCCGGTAGTCCAGCTTCTCCACAATGTTTTTTAAGACCCGTAGGTCGTTGCGGCTGGCCACCACCACCAGTGAGTTGGTCGGTTCGTCGGCGCTGACTTTAACGTCCCCTTGAAACAAGCCTTCCGGGTCGGAGGTTGCTCGACCCCCACTGGAACTCTTCTTCTTACTTTTGGATTTCCGATTGGAGGTCACACCGGTGATGAGGCCAGAAAGGGTGCCCGCCAGATCCTTTGCGGTCGCGTTTTCGAGACGAATGACGTGGATGGCCCCTTCATCATCAGGGGTGGGTACATCCAGTTTGTCGAGAAGGTCCTTAGCCCGCTTGAAGGCGGCTTCGGGGGCCACGATGATCAACTGGTTGGTGCGCTCATCGGCCACCACACGGTCGAGAACCACTTCGTCTGGACTCGTCTCACCACCCTTTGCCTTCTTCTTACTGCCGCTCTTCTTCTTCGACTTGTTCTTTCCCTCGACCTCGAAGACCTCCTTGAGCTTGGCGGCAAGGCTTTGAGCCTCCGCATAGCGGGCTTCATAGAAGTGGATTCGTTGGGATCCACCTTCGGTGTCGAGATGCTCGATGACTTTCAGCAAGCGACGAATGTTCAGGGCATTGTCGGAGAGAACGATTAAGCGGGGGGGGAGGACTTCTAGTTTTCCGTTCTTGCCGACCATGGACTTGATGACCTTCTGGATCACACTGGCATCCATGTGCTTGAGCTTATGGATGAGGGTCACGAGTCGCTCGTCGTAGGGCATACCTTCGGTGCTGCCCAAGTAGGTGGGGCTTGGCGCGCCTTTCGCGTCCTTCATGGCCGTGACGCGGTAGAACTTGCCCACCCGAACGATGGTGAGTTTATGGATGGCGAGGGCGCTGATAAACACTCGATACATCTCGTTTACCGAGACGGAGCGCTCGCAGTAGATGGTGACCTCTTTGTTTTTTAACTTCTCGTTGAGGATGAAGTTTTTGCGGGTGAGCTCACTCATCAGCTGCAGCAGCTTCGGCAACTTGTAGGTCTGCTCTTTAAAGCAGTCGACCGGTTTGCCTCGGCTGCCTTTGCGCTTCGACGACTGGGCCTGAGCCGTTGTGCTGAGCACGAGAGGGCTGGACAGGGCCAGCATCACGAGAAGGGGTTTGAGACCGTTCATGGTCGGTCCTTTCTAATCACGCCAGCTGCCCGCTAGCGAATGCTGTACTCAAGGGAGAGGGGTTTGCCGCGCCGAAGGATATCGACGGTGATCTGGCTGCTGTCTTTGAGCTTGCCGTAGACCTCGAGAATCTTATCGGGACTGTCGAGACCGTAGCCGTTGACGCTGGTCAGGATGTCGCCGTTGCGGACACCAATTTTCGAATATACGCTACCGGGTTTGATGGAGAAGAGCTTGAAGCCCCGCTGTTTGCCGCCGGAGAAATCGGGCACCACCCGGGCATCTTGGCTCAGGACACTGAGGTTGTTGAGCACGGTGTCGATGGATTTCTGCTCCACCTCCCAGCGATTATTGCCTGAGGATTTGATGCCTTTGACGATCTCTTTGGTGACCTCGCTGCGTTTGCCGGATTTGCCGGAAGACTTACTTCCTTTACCCGTGCTGGGACTCGCCGAGGGGCCACCCTTTTGCTCTTTGCGCTCAAGGTAAGAGCGCTTGTTGTTGCTGAGCTCACGGATGATGACCCGCTCGGCTTCGATATCGAGGATCTCGAACAGGTCTGCACCGGCGTTGTCATTGGGCCACATGCGATCGCCGATGTAGCCGATGTAGCTTTTGCGCTGCAGCCCGTTTTCGATCTGGGCCACGCTCCATGCCTTATTTTCGAAGCGAACGACCGCGATGACATGGCCGTTGATGCTGGACTTGACCAAGTCGCCATCGTCGACGGCTTCGGTGGGGGCTGCGGCTGCAACTGGCTGCTCACTTCGTTTGGTGCCGGCGAGATTGCGTTCGGCGATGTGCGCGGTCAGATTGCCCCGGTTGCTGCGTCGTTTACGCTTCTTCGATTTGGAGGCTTCCGGGATGCCGGGGACGGGCATCCGAGAATCCGCGATGAAGGTGGTGACGATCCCAGCCGACAAATAGGCGATCAAGGCCAGGCCTAGAAAGGGTCCTAAGGGCTTGAAGCGGGCCAAACGATCCAAGATAGCCTCCTCCTACCTGGCTTAGACTGCAGGGCTCGTGCCAGAAAAATAAGACATAAAAACAATAAGATAAGCTGTGATGTCATGCGTCAAAGGTCACAATGGCAGGCATGAGGCTGCCATATTGACAGTCGACCTCCTTTCAGGGGTATGTCAACGCAGCCGCGATCAATTGGAGTTGCAGCCATGCGACCAGCGCTCTTCATCGCCACCCTTCTTGCTGCCACCGACGCATTCGCTGCGGACAAAGCCAGTGGGTTGGGCCCTTACGGCGAACTTATCGCCATCTTCATTCTTCTGGCCGTGGTGGTCTTCGTTATCAGTCGCCTACCAACGGTCGATGAAGTGAATCATTCCGCCGCATTTAAGCGTCGACGAGTGATGAATTGGTTACCCCTTGGGCTCACCTACGCCTTCCTCTACATGGGTCGCTACAACCTGAAGGTGTCCAAGTTTAAGTTCGAGGAAATGCAGGACGCTGCCGGTGGCGCACTCATGAGCAATGAGGGCTTCGGCGTGATCTTTACGGTCGGCGTTTGGGTCTATGGTTGCTCCTTTTTGATCAACGGGCCGCTCACGGATCGCCTCGGCGGTCGTTTCGCCATTTTGGTGGGCGCTGGTGGCTCGGCTTTTGCGAACCTTTTGATGGGTTTGGCGTCGTGGAGTCTTATCAAGGAGGGGCCCATGCACGGGGCGATCGGAGAGAACTTCATCGTCATCTTCTCGGTGCTCTACGGCATCAATATGTACTTCCAGAGCTTCGGTGCCGTCGCCGTGGTGAAGTGCAACGCCCCATGGTTCCACGTGCGTGAGCGGGGTGTCTTCGGTGCGATCTTCGGGATCCTCATCTCTCTCGGGATCTATTTCGCCTTCGATGTGGGTTATAAGATCGTCAATCATTTGGGCGTCGCAGAGGTCTTCTTTATTCCGGCAATCCTCTTGGTCATCTTCTGGGTCGCCGACTACATGATGGTGCAAAATTCACCGGCTGACGCTGGTCTTGACGACTTTGACACCGCTGACGCCTCTTCTGGCGATGACGGCCCGCAGTTGGGCGCCCTCGAAGTCTTCAAGCGTATGCTGACCAACCCGATCATCATCACGATCGCTCTGGTTGAGTTCTGCAGTGGCTTCATTCGTCAGGCGCCGATGCAGTGGTACCGGACCTTTGCCAAGCAGACCAACGAGGTCCTGCAACTCAAAGGTGACTTCATCTACGACCACTGGGGTATGTGGCTTTGCGTCGCCGGCATTATGGGCGGCGTGCTCGCCGGTGTGATCTCCGACCGGGTCTTCCAGTCACGGCGCGGCCCGGTGGCAGCGATTCTCTATCTAGGGGTCACCCTTGGCTCCATCGGACTCCTCTGGGCCTATCAGACCCCAGCCATGAACATCGCTGGTATCAAGTTGTCCTTGCCAGGTGTCCTGGCCATTTTGATCTCAATGTGTGTGATCGGCGTTCACGGCATGCTGTCCGGTACAGCCTCTATGGACTTTGGCGGGCGCAAAAACGTCGGGATCGCCGTGGGGATCATCGATGGCTTCGTTTATCTTGGTACCGGCGTCATGTCGTTAACCTACGCCTACGTCTTGCCCCAGGAACGATTCGACGAGGCCGGTAAGTTGGTGGGCGAAGTGACTGAGCCAGCCAATTGGTCGCCCTGGCCGATCTCGATGATCATCGTGGGCGCCGCCGGTTTCCTTCTTGCCACTCGGGTCTGGAATGCGAAACCAAAGGGTAAGGGGCAACAGCCGCCGGCGCCCGAAGAGCCCGCAGAGGAGCCATCGTCGGCCTAGAATGCCGCCCGCTGGGCGGTGATAAATTGAGCTTAATGAAGAAGGGGCGGTCGCCCCTTCTTCTTTATTTTGGCGCTGCGGAGACCAACTGGAGCCCGGTCTGACGCAACTGGGCTCGGGCTAGGGGGGCTGCGCTCAGCCCCTCGGGGCTTCGGCGGTCAGTCGTCGATGCGGACCAGGAACCACTTCACGTTGCTGCGGTCGACGATGTGGATCTTCGACTTATATTTGCTGCCGAGGGTTTTGGTCATGCCGTCAAAGCGGCTGCGTTCCGTGAGGACCCAAGAGGTGCCTGGGCGCTCCACGATGGCTTTCAGGCGTTTCCCGTCGTTGACCTGGTGTTCCAAGTTGCGGGCATAGAAGGTCTCCCCGTGCCAGTTCATTTGGTAGGCGACGAGATCTTCTCCCGGGCTCCGTTGCTTGAAGTAGGTCTCGACGACGTTGGCATGGGTCCAGTGCTGGCTGAGCATGGGGAAGTACACGTGACTCACAAAAGTGCCCGTGATGAGTGCGCCTAGAATCCAACTGCCAACCACCCAGCGGCGCCCTCTCGCCTCATCCTGTAGGCCTCGAATCACCACCCCGAGGCTTGCCAGGAGGATCAGGGCCACGATGACGCCGACGAGGGTGCCGACGATGAGCCGCCAGTCCAGGGCCAAGGTGACCGGGATGAAGCCCAGGATCGAACAATAACTATAGCCCAGGTCGCATTGTCCCGTGGCGTTGCCAGGGAAGTAACTGTTCGGCTTGTAATTGATGTAATGATAGGTGGTTAGATCCATCCACTCCCAGGGAAAGCGGGCCAGGTCCGAGCCGACCGAGATCCCAAAGATAATGGCCAGCAAGGCGAGACCCATCGACCAGCGAGATTCCCCCCGAGCAACACGGGTGAGCCAGATGCCCACCAGGATCGCCAGCGGTGGCACCACGGGGAGTGCGTAGTGATGGAACTTGGTGGCCATGAGCGTAAACAGCAGAAAGGTTGTGCCGAACCAGGCCACGAGAAAGAGGATGGCCCGCCGGCGTCTTTCTTCTGCTTCCCGGTGAAGGCCCGCATCGACCAATGCGAGGGGGACCCCCATGGACCAGGGAAAGAGACCATAGCTGAGATAGCGGAGGGAATAGGCGAAGCCGAAGCCGAGTTTGTGTTTCGACTCGTCCCCATGAATCCCACCACCGACCCGGTTCACATGGTCGTGGATGATGAATCGGGAGAAGAAGGTTTTCCCCTCTTCGTCCCGCCCCGTGTAGTTCAGCATGACCAGAAACCAGGGCCCGCCCATCACCAAGGCGAGGAGGGGGCCTGAGATGAGGCGCACCCGCTTCAAGATGTCCCAATCCCATGCGGTGATGATGTAGACGAGGGCCACGGCACCGGGGATCAGTGGACCACCGAACCCCTTCGCGAGGGTCGCTAAGCCAACGAGGGCATAAAAGCCGTAGATGGCCAGATCTGCCCGTCGCTGTTTGCTGATGTGAAGGCAGAGACCGGCCCCAGCGACGATGAGAAGAACGATGGTGGTGAGACGGACGGGCAGCTGGGCTCCTACCCGCCGAAAGCCCATATAGTGCTCGGGTTCCGGCGTGATCGCGAGCCAGACCACCTGTAAAAGGAAGAAGGCGGCCAGCAGCATGGGAAACCACAGGGGCATCGGGTCATCATCGGGGCCCTTAAAGAGCCCGAGACGTTTCGCCCAGCCCGGTTCCTGCTCAACTCGGCTCGCTCGAGCAAAGCTGAAGAGCAGGGCGACAAAGACCACAACCGCGACGAGCAATCGAATTCCCGAGCTGAGGCCTGGGGCGACGAGTCCCACAATCAACTCAGATGCGATGCCACCGATGCCGGCGAGGGCAAGGGCAGCTTTGCTGTCTAAATGCCCGTGGAGTTCATCCTCGGGCGGTGAGCCGAAGAGATAGCCTGCAAGGAGGCAGAGGGCCGACCCGTGGAGGGCCAGGAAGGGCATGTCGGTGACCGCTTGTCGACCGGCGAGGAGCACGAAGGGCGAGGTCACGAGCACGACGGTGCTCAGTAAGGCCGTTTGGCGATCCCAGATGCGCGTCACGGCCCAATGGCAAGACCAGGCCAAGAGTAAGAGCAAGAGGGCTGTCGGCAGACGGACAGCGAAGGGCATCCACTCCGAATGAACCCCGTCGCTCATCCAGCCGCCGGTCAGGGAGAGCCCCGGTGCTGTCAGCCACATGGTGAGGACGGGCTTCGAGAAGAAACCCACATTCCGGTAGGTGGGGTAGATGTAGTCCCCGGTGGTCGTCATTTCGCGGGCCACCTCGGCGTACTGGGCCTCCCATGGTGAGGTGAGGCCGGTGCTACCAAGCCAGGGGATGATCAGTAGGCCCGCGAGGATCACGCCGACGGCTGCGGAGCGCGCGGGCGTCAGGCCCTTGAGGCGGGCTTGAAGGGCCTCTAAACGCCCATCTAATTTTTCGATTAGTCCGCCCATGTCCTCGTCGTTCTCAAGCTGAAGGTGCAGGCTGGTTTGCCCCCGTTTCGGCGACGAGTTGGCCGGCTCGGAGCAGACTGTTGAAGGTGCCGGCATCGGTCCACCAGCCGTCCAGCTGGGCCGCCCGCAGGTCACCCCATTCCAGATAGGCCCGGTTCACGTCGGTGATTTCCAGCTCGCCTCGAGCACTGGGCTCGAGGCCGTCGATGATATCGAAGACCCGCGCATCGTAACAATAGACCCCTGTGATGGCCCAGTTGCTCCGAGGGTTTTGGGGCTTTTCCTCCACATGGATCACCCGGTTGTCAGCCAACTCCGCAACGCCAAATCGATGGGGATCGGGCACTTCCTTGATGAAGATTTGCGCCCCCACGGGATTTTGGCGGTACTGCTCCACGGCTGGAGCAAGGCTGTATTGAAAGATATTGTCACCAAGAACCACACAGCAGGGATCACGGTCGACCCAATGGGCGCATAGGCCAAGGGCCTCGGCGATGCCTCCATGGCCTTTTTGGTAGGTGTAGTTGAGATGCTTGAGGCCAAACTCAGAACCATTTCCAAGCAGCTTGAGGAAGTCGCCGGCGTGGTCGCCACCGGTGACGATCATGATCTCCTCGAAGCCCGCGGTCACGAGCATACGAAGCGGGTAATAGATCATGGGACAGTCATAGACTGGGAGCAGGTGTTTATTGGTGACCCGCGTCAGTGGCGACAAACGTGTCCCCATGCCGCCCGCCAGGATAATACCCTTCATGCTCCCCTCCACCCCTTAGAAATAGGACTCCGGGACATAGACAATGTCGCCAGGCATGAGCGGGACGTTCGGGACTTGACCCAGCCCGATGGCCCGCACCGGAACCTCCAGGCGCTCCCCTGAAGCGTGAATGATGACCACAGCATCTTGTTGCGCCGTCTTCTCGAAGCCGGCGGCCAAGGTGATCGCCTGAACGACGGTCATACCGGACTCAAAGGGAAAGGTTCCTGGTTTTTTAACCTCACCATAAACGGAGATTTTGGCGCTCACGAGCTTCTTGATGAGCACGGCGACCTGAGGGTTCTTGATGCCCCCCTCGGCAAGCCGTTTGGCCAACTCCTCCTCCAAGTTTTTCCGGGTTTTTCCAGAGACGGCGATCTCGCCAACCGTGGGCAGACTAATGCTCCCGTCCTCGCTCACCACTTGTTCGAGGCAGAGGTCCTTATGTCGGTACACCTGGATGCTGACCATGTCGCCGGGGCCAATAAAGCTCGTTCGGCGGGCTAGTTCTTCCCGAATGGCATCAAGGTCAGGAGGGGTTGGGGCGGGGGCTCGATGACCCCGGCAGCCGGACAGCAGGAGCAGTCCGACAAACAGCGCTCGAATCATTACAGTTTGGCTTCAAACATGAACATGAGCATCAGGCGAAGGTAGCCAGTTTCTGCTGCATATTCAGGCTCTTCTTCTGTGCCCTGGTTAAATGTGGCGCTGGTGTTCACAAAGTCCGGACGGAGGCTGACACCTGCGAGCCAGTTGCGTTTCGGTTGATAGAGCACAGAGGCGTTCACCGTGATCTGATGGTCAATCCGTTCGTCGCCGCCGACCTTGATGAGGGTGTTGAGCTTTTCACCTGTCAGGGCACCGAAAACCCGGAAGTCATACTGGGCATTAAAGAGTGTACGCAGCCCTCGGCCGAAGCGAGAGTAGTAGCGGAAGTAAAGTTGATTATTCTGCATCGTGCCGTGAAAAGCTGCGGGGAGGAGCGCACGGCGATAACCGACCCGAGTGGTGGTGTTGCGCTTTTCATCGTAGCGAACTTCAACCTGACCGATGAACGTCGAGGTATCTTCGGCCTCCTTACCCTCGCCATTCTTATTGAGGCTCGAGAACAAACTGCTCATGGCGTAGCCACCGGCGACGATGGCTGAAAGCTGAGGCGTGAATTGACCCATGAGGCCGATTTCACTGTTCAGCGGGTTGGACGTGGCATCCTTGCTTTCCGAGACCGACCAACTGTTGTTGAGCACAAATTGGGTGCGAGGAAAGAGCCGCCAGTCATAGTCGAACCGCAGACCGTACTTCGCGGAGTTTGCAGCCGTAGGGTCGTAGGTGGCCCCCTGTTCTCGCTCTGCCGCAGAGAGACCATCATAGGCATCGTAGGCGCCATTTGGTTGCAGTTTAAAGCCCATGGCCTGACCGCCGGGACGCCACTCCAGAAAGAGTTGCCCCGTGGTGTAGAGCCGTCCGGTTCGTGAGCCCACGACCAAGGGCGTCGGATCGTCGACGCGGTTGCTCCGTAGGGCGAGACCCCAGCGGAGGCGCCGCTTCTTGTTGCCTAGAAGCTGCAGCTCACCACCGCCCTTCACGGCCGACAGACTATCCGTCTGAATATCGTCGACGCCGTCACCATCTGTATCCGAGTTCCCAAGGCCCATGTAATGGTTATAGTTCAGGGCCAGTCGGGCTCGCATTTCGAGGGTTTCAGAGGGGACGAAAACCTCGCCACCACCTTCAACGATGAGCAGTGCGTCACCCACTGCTGCGGACATCGGCAACAGGTTTGGATTGTTATCGTAGGCTAGGGCCGCTTGGACGAAGGGGTGAAGACGGGCTTCGTCGGTGAGGCGAATCCCACCACCGGCCGCTGCTTTGTCCGCTGTCTTTTGCTGTGCTCTCTGAGCCCAGCCCTCCTGGGGGCTTGTGAGCACCAGGCTAAACAACAGCAGGGAAGCCAATTGCCGCATCGTTCTACCGGTCTCCAAAACAACCTGCTGAGGCGCACTGCGCCGTACGTGTGGAACTATCAAGGAAAAGGATAAGAACGGCAAGAGAAAGTATGACCGTTCTGGGGGCTCAAGACTCGAGCAGGGCGACGTTCATATCCCTCAGGCGAGTGGAGACGGTTTTTGCGATGTTAATCACCAAGCAGGTGAAGCCCATGCGATGGGCTCGAGCGAAGGAGTAAATGTTGTCATAGGACAGGGCCAACAACACAGCATCTGTGCTTGCTCGAACGCTGGCACTACGAGGCTGTTTGTCGATTAGCGTCATCTCCCCAAGAAACTGCGGCGCGGTCAGCGTCGCAACAACTCGCTCCGTGTCCTCGTCTTGAAGGACGACTTCGAGTTCTCCAGAGACCACGACAAACATCGCATCGCCCGGATCGCCTTGGCGAAAGAGGATGTCGCCTGCTTTCAAATCCCGGCGGTTGGCCAGGTCGGCCAAGTACTGAACCTCCATGGGGAGCAGTTTGGCTCGTGGTGAGCCTGATGACGCAAACAAGGGGGATGATTGCAGGGCCTCTACCCGGTCGAATTCGTCGCTCATAAAGCCTCCACCAAGCCTTCGAAAATCTCCCGAAGGCGGGTCATATCCTCGGCGTCATCACTATCATTGGCAACGGGGGCGAGCCGGGAGACACCATCTTCAGCACCACATTGGTACAACTGCCTCGCTCGCACCTCGATGTTATAGTCGTCCCGGTTGTCGATGAGGGGGACCAGGTACACCAAGTCTCGGTCGTCGCCGGCGAGCCAATACAGAAACTCGCGGTGGCAAAGACAGTTGAAATGTTCGTTCGCGCTGGTCTTCAGCGTCTCGAGCGCTTGTTCGACGGCCTGAAGGTCTTCCCTCAATTCGTTGACTTGCTCCAAGAGGCCCTCTGCTTGGGCCCGATACCGATCCGCTTCAGTCACCAGAGTGGCATACCGGGCTTCTAATCGATCGGCACGGATCGTGACCTCTGGTCCGGTGAGCGAGGCTTCGGCGCTACGGATCCAGAGTTTCTCGTGCTCTTCCCAGAGTAGCTCTTTGGCTTCGCTGCCCGTCCGGTAAGAGTCCCTCAAGCGGTTGAGTTCAGGCTGAATCTTGCGTTGGATTCGGTTTCTTGTGGCCTCGTCCTTGTAGTCATCTACCCGCAGTTCGACGACGCCGATCCGTTCCCACAGTTCGGTGACCTCGGCTCGCTTGTTTTCGTAGCGCATGAGGACCCGGTAAGCCTCAGCCTCAGCCCGTGCACCGTCGGCTTCTAGATTGTCCACTTGGGCGCGCAGGCTTGATGATTCGAGGAGGACCTCGTCTGCCTCTTCTCGCCAATGCCCGCCTTCGAAGAGCATACGTTTGCGGGTAAGGTTGAGTTCCTTCAGTTCCTCTTGCAGCATGGCCCGCCGGGCTTGGAGGCCCGAAAATTCGGCAAACCAACTGCCAAACTGCTCGGTCTGTATTATGCTGCGGATCGCTGGAAGCTCAAGCCTCTCCATCGAGCCATCCCCGGGTGCGACTCACCCCTTGCTGAAGACGAAGGGGTAGGTGAAGACCGCTTCGTCTCCACCATCGGGTTTCGGGAAGCGAATGGAGCGCATCTTAGATTTGACACAGTTGCCAACGCTGGCGTTCAGGTCGTTCTCAAGGATCTCGACCGAGTTGACCCGACCGTTGGGGCCGACGGTCACCTCAAGGAGGACCTTACCAGCCAGATCCGAACTGCGCTTCAACTCACGCTCGTAGCATGCCTGGAAAGCCCGCTTGCGACGACGAATCCGGTTGCCCACCTTCTTGGCGTCGAGCTCGCCGTCATCCATCTCGGGCTGAGCCATCTTCATCTTGATGCGGATCTTCACCTGCTTACGCTTCTTCAGCTTGCCTGCATCGCCGGAGATTTCGACGCCTTGAACATCGCCGAGGCCCACAGGCCCACCGCCGCCGGAGCCCGCACGGGCCCCACCAGCCCCACCAGGCAATCCATCGGCAACCCCGATCCCTTGACCGCCGGCCTTGTTGAGGGCGCCGACGACATCGGTTTCGAGGCTATCGGCCGCAAAGGTGACGCCAGCGCCACCTTCGCCACGGGTACCGATCATGATCGCCTTCAGAGCCCGACTCTGCTGGACTCGAGCCTTTGCAGCCGAGCGCTGCGCTTGCTTCTGGACTGCGGAGACCTTCACACGCTTCTTCGGTGCGGCTTTCTTCGCAGCCTTCTTTGCAGGCGCTTTCTTCTTATTTGGATCTTTTTTGCCCTTGGCATCCTTCGCAGGCTTCTTCTTTTCCTTCTTCTTGGTTTCCTTGGGCGGCTTGACCGGCTTCTTGTTGTTGATCTGCATGACCTCGGCGAAGCGGTCAGGAACGGCAGTCACGGTCACCTTTGGCTCTGGCGTGATCTTCATGACGTAGACGAGAACCGAGTGAACAACGAAGGATGCCAGAAGTGCATAGATGAAGAAGTTCTGGAATCGCTCGATCGGGGTTTGGTAATTTTCGCTCGCCAGCGCAGCCTTGGGCGCTTTGGCCGGGGCAGCGACAAAGGAGAAGATGAC
>PBND01000012.1 GCA_002722845.1 Myxococcales bacterium
CACTCTCGGGTGCGATTCACCCTTCCCTAAACAGATCCTCAGCGCTGAAGTCCATGGCGGCCGGGCCTAGGGCGACCATGATGCGGCCATCGGCTCGGACCCGATCCACCTGACCTCGCCGTCCCGTCAGCAAGCCCTTTCGGATTCGGACCCGATCCCCCGGCGAGAAAGCTGGCGTCGCATTCGCCGCAACCGCCTCCTGCTTTGCTTTCGCAACAAGTCCTGCGAGATCTCGGTCTGGCCTCCAACCCAAGGCATCGCACAGCGGGTCGAGTTGGCTTAAGTTGGCCTGGATGACCTCAAGGGTGCATTCCTCCAAAGCCCGACGCCACCACAGGCAGAAGCCCCGACCGACCTGGTCGCCCAGGCTGTCGTCGCCAGCGGCGAGCGGCGCTTCAGCGTCCAGGCTAAATTCCGCGCCGAGCCCATCGATCAAGGGCTGGAGCGCTTGACGCTTAAGGAGGACCTCTAGGTTCGCCCGATCAGCTTTGGCTTTGGCATGAATCAGGAGACCCCACGTGTAGCCTTCACCATCGACGCGGACAAAGCGGGCCATGTGATCGTGGAAGGGGAGGGTATCAAGGGCAAAGGGGCTCGAAAGGTGAACCTTAGGGCCACCCAGGCTGTCGTAGGCCTCCGAGGGTCGGATGGAAAAGAGCCACATCTCCTGAACCCGACGGCCATTGGCGAGGGAAGGGGCATCATCGGTTGTTTTCCAGTCCGCGCCGAGGGCATCCCCTAGGGACTGGAGTCGATCTCTTAAGGCCCGTCGTTCCGGCGTATAAACCATGGAACGCTGCTTGTGAGCCTCGAAGGCCTGAAGGTCATCGGTGCTTGCGGACCACGTCATGGAGACCCTCCATCGTTTTCCAAAAGAGCCTGGGGTAAGACCTGTAGATACTGATCGTAGAGCATCTCGACATCCTCTGCATAATCCACGGCAGTGCGCCCTTGGCAAGGCCCATGACGGGCCTGTTTACCATAGGCGCTCTTTCTAAGCAGGGGGAGGGCGAGGGCGACGCCCTCCCACCAACGGTCGCCGTCCAGTTCCAGTTGACGGGCCAGGGCTCTGGCATCGTCCACGTGTCCCGGCCCAACATTGTATGCGGCCAGGGCCATCAATCGCTGGTCGCTATAGGAAGATGCGGATTCGTAGCGATTGATCAAGCGGCGAAGGTAACGAGCGGCCGCAGGGATCGCCTGAGCGGGGTCGCTTGAGTCTTCAACCCCTAGCTCCTTCGCTGTTCCCGGCATCAATTGCAGGGGGCCCCGGGCACCGGCACTGCTCACCGCATGGGGGTTTTGACCGGATTCCCGCAAGATGATGGCCCCGAGGAGATGCCAGTCGAAGCCTTGAGCCCGGCCGGCGACCTTCAGGAGGTCATCCCAAGGTGTCATCACGCCCCCCAAATCCGTACGGACGAAGGGGCGAGATCGCATCAGCATCCACCGAGGTTGGCTGTAGTAGCGATTCCGCAGCACGGGATAGAGATGCCTAGACCTAAACTCGCGAACGAAAGCGTTGAGATCTGGTCGCAGATCTTGGTCCCGGGGATTCAACCACAAGGAGACCGGTCTAGAAGGTCCCCAGCCTTCCCGAAGTTGGAGTTTCGGGTACATGCTGACGAATGCTTCCGCGTAGCGCCGGGGGACCAGAATTCCCTCGGCGCTCACAGTGCCCGCCTGAAAAGCCTTGAGCAGACCCCAGGTGCTCATCGGTCGGGGAAGAAGAAGTTGGCGGCAGGGGGGCACGCATTTACCCACGAGGTCGTCGGCAGCAGCGGAGCCGGAGAGGGCAGCGATCACCTGGGCCGCGGCCCCCTTCTTTGTCACGAGGACGGAATCGCTGTGCTCCATGGCCGGCCCCGCAATTAAGTTCGGTCTGGATGCCGCCGAAAGAGGGACGCCGATCGCAGCCAGGTCGACCTGGCCCGACGCCAGCCAGTCGAGGGCTTCAGATTCATCTTGAGCGACTTCGACCTGAAGGCGTCTTTGCCATCGCCGAGCAAGGAGCTGGGAGAGATCGAGAAGAAAGCCCCGGGGTCGACCTCGATAGACAAAGTAATCGGGGGCCGAAGCCACCATGGCGACGGTGAGTAGGCGCGGAGGCTCATGAGTGGCGGTGGGCTGGGGTGCCACAAGGCCTTGGTCCGGCTTGATCGCCGCTGGGGAATGATCGCTGCGACAAGCCGTTGCTCCGAGGGTCCACACCACCAGGAGAAAGCCTGCAATGACTAGCCATTGCCGGGGGTGGATAAACAAGGCTAGGAGGCCCTTGTGCTTCCTGACGTGGAGGGGCTTCCAGTGACTCATCACGGCGCGCTCCTTGGCCTCGCACTATGCGCGGCATGCGTATCCCTGCCGAAGGTCAGCACGACCACCGAACGGGATCAAGACCCCGGAACTCATAGCATGACAGCGGGCGACCTTTTAGGTCGGGAGGATCCGGTACGAGAGCCTGTGACAACGGGGCCAGTGACCACCGAAGAGAGCCCACAAGAGCTGGTGACACCGACTCGTCCTCTCGATGGGGTTGTGCAGGCTTGGCTGCAAGCGGGCGAGGGGGATACGGTAGCTCAATTTCTCGACCGCTTGGATGAGGGTGATGAGGATGAGTTGTTGGGTCTTGGCGAGTTGGACATGCCCGAGCCAGCGAAGAGTCTCCTTCGTTATCGCCAGGCGTTGATTCGACACCACCGGGGCTTGCCCCTTGGTCCCTTGCCCGCACAGCCCCCAGCCATCGAGTTTCAGGCCCTCCATGACCGTGTTCATGGTCTTCGTTTGCCATCCCCCTCCCGCAGGCTCTGCCTTCTCCTGCCCTTGGACAAAGGGGATATGGGCACAAGCCTTCAAGAAAACTTCACCCTGGGCTTGGGGGAAGACAAGGGTGATTGGGAGCTCGACGTTCGTTCCAGTGAGCAACCGGAGGCGGCCATCGAGGGCTTTGCCCAGGCGGGCTGCCCCTTGGTGATTACGGGCCCATACCTTTCCCGTACCGAGCGGGCAGCTCAGCGCGCAGCGATTTTGGGGATGCCGCTGATTTCGATGGGGCGAGATGACACGCTGCCGAGCATTTCGCCCTGGGTCTTCCAAGTTGGCTTGCCGAACCGTCACCAGATCGAGGCTTTGGTGAAAGGTGCCATCGACTTGCGCGGCTATCGTCGCTTTGCAGTGTTGTTTCCTCGCAGTCGTGACGGCTGGCAGTCAGCGGAAGCGTTTAGTGAGCAGGTGGGTCGCGCGGGGGCCGAGGTGGTCTACCTTCAGCCCTACATGAAGGGGGAGCGAACATTTACGAGCTTGGTTGAGGTCATGGTGGGTCGAGATGAATCCAGTCTAAATCGGCGCCGTGATTTCCGAAAATGCGTTAGCGAGATTCCAGAAACCGCAAAGGGGTTACGGAAAAAGCGAGCCTGGGAGGGCTGTCGGGATCACACCGCCCCCGTCGTGGATTTCGATGCGATCTTTGTCCCGGACGACCTGCGGACAGTACGCCAGTTGATGGCCTTTCTTGAGCAGTCAGACATGGTGGCCAGCCTGGATGAGCGAGCCCTGTGGAAGACTCGAAAAGCGACTTCCAATAAGGAGCTGCAGCCGACCCCCATTCTGGGTCTGCGGCAACTCAACTCCAACCATTTGGCAAAGAGAACCCGCTTCGCTGTGGACGGCACCCTTTTTGTCGACGCTTTTTACCCCCAGGGAAAAGAGCACGTCTTAGCAGGGCAGTATGCTCGGGCCTATTATAAGCGTTACAAGCGTAAGCCTGGTCTCTTGGAGGCCACAGCGTTCGATCTCGGCCGATTGACGGGGGAGTTACTCAAGAATTCTAAGTTGACCGACCGATATCAGCTTCGGGGCCATCTCAGTTCACTCGCCGAGTTCGATGCGATCACGGGACCCTGGACCATGGGGCCCGATGGCCAAGTGGCTCGCCCCCTTAAACTCCTGTCGATTCATCGGCGCCATATCATGACCGAACAAGAACGACTCGCCGAACTGGAAAAGGCAAAGAGCAAAAAGCGAAGAAGGGGTCGCTAGGCCGCTGGGGCTAGGTGTCGCAGGGGAGGTCGCCGTAGCCGATCACCAAGCGATCCGAGGGGCTGTTGGCAAGAAGGTGAACCTCGGCGACCACCCAGCCAGCGGGAGCTGGCAGTGCGAGAATCCCTTTGCTGACCCGCTCGCCGTCGACTTCGAGGACAACGCCGATTCGATCTGGTGAAAAGTTAAAGCGCCCTCGCTCCTCGGGCCAATCCAAGACCATCACCATGCCAGGAGAGGGGACTGCGCTTCCCCGAGGATAGAAGCAATCTCGGCGCCGCATGAAGTGTATTAAGTTGCTGTAGCGGCGGAAAAAGTAGGGTGCGTCAGGGGTGTTTGCGACGCCTCCGAGCTTTCTGTAGCTGGCCGGATCACGGGCAAAGTCCGACTTCAATTCGGCCTGAAATCTGGCTCCGGCAGAAAAAGCAGCCACATCGATGGCCGTTAGATCCCCCTGGCGCCAGTCCCAATCAGGACCTACATGAGCGCCCAGCAGTTTGCGGGCTTGCTGGAGCAGCCGCAGCCTTGAGCTTGCCTGTTCCTTGTTGCTCGTGAATGATTTGCCCACTGTGAGGAATGCCCCCGTCCTTGAAACCGCTTTTGGTCCAAATCAATCCCGTGGTCGGCGATCTGGATGGCAATGCCGCGAAGATCAGACAGGCTCTCGCCGCCTTTTCGTCCTTTGACCTCGCCATCCTGCCGGAGCTTGCTCTGACAGGCTACCCACCTCGGGATCTTCTGGCCCAGCAGGGATTTGTCGAGGCTTCAATTGCCCTCTGCCACCAGTTAGCGACAGAGTTTGAAGAGGTGGGTCCGGTCCTGATCGGTGCGCCGGCCCAGCGTATGGGTCGCCTTACCAATTCGGCCTGGCTCCTTGAGGGGGGGCTGGCCCGACCTGTGCACGACAAAGTGTTGTTGCCGGTCTACGATGTGTTCGATGAACGACGACACTTTGAACGGGGTGAGCGGGCGACGGTCGTCGAGATCGCCGGCCGGCGAGTTGCCATCACGATTTGTGAAGACCTCTGGGCCGGTGAGGACCTAGAAGAGGCACAGGATTACGGTCTGCGACCGGTCCATCAACTGGCCGATCAGTGCGACCTCCTCGTCAACCTCTCTGCGAGTCCTTACAGCCGGGGCAAGCCCAAGCGGCGGCGAGAGGTGCTGAAGGCCGTTGCCCGGCGACTGGGGCGGCCGATCGCCATGGTGAACCAGGTGGGAGCAAACGACGAACTGATCTTTGATGGTGGTAGCGTTTATGTGCGGCCCGATGGCGAGTTTTACGGTCTGCCGAGCTTCGAGGAGGCCGTTGGCTACGGCGCGCCGGTCGACCCACTGCCAGACCCCCTCCGCTCCGACCGGCGGGCCTTAATGCTCGGCCTGTCCGATTATCTCGAGAAATCATCCCTCCACAATGTCGTCCTTGGGGTCAGTGGTGGGATCGACTCGGCCCTCGTCGCCGAGATCGCAGTGGCAGCCCTCGGTCCGGAGCGGGTCCTCGGTATTGCCATGCCCAGTCGATTTTCTAGCGACCGGAGCGTGTTGGATGCTCGAGACCTTTGTGACCGTCTCGGTATGGGCTTAGAAACGTTGAGCATTCACGGGGTGCACGATGCGTTGTCGACAACATTGAGTCGTATCGTCGATGCCAGTGGCCTCACCGATGAAAACATACAGGCCCGCATTCGAGGGGCCTTGGTCATGGGTGTTTCCAACAGCAGTGGTGCGATGGCACTCGCCACCGGAAACAAGAGCGAGTTAGCCGTCGGCTATTGCACGCTCTATGGCGATATGTGCGGCGGATTGGCGCCCATCGGCGATCTGTACAAGACCGCAGTCTACGATCTCTGCCAACGGATCAGTCCAGGGGACGAGGGTGTGATCCCTGCCAGTATTCAAGAGGCAGCCCCTTCGGCCGAGCTGCGGCCGGAGCAAAAAGACGAAGACAGCCTGCCTCCTTATGAAGATCTCGATCGCATCCTCTTTCAACTTGTAGAGGCTCGTCGAAGCCCTCAGTGGATCATCGAGCAGGGGGAAGATCGGGATCTCGTCTTACGGATTGCCCACCTGCTCAAGGTGACTGAGTTTAAGCGTTGGCAGGCGGCCCCCGTCTTGCGGGTGAGTCGGATGGCTTTTGGTACAGGGCGCCGGATCCCCTTGGTCTGGCGGCATTGGGAGCGATCATGACAAAGGACAACAAGGTCGTCGTTAAACTCGATCAACTCGTGACCCGAGGCGGTGATGCTGGAGACACCTCGCTCATCGGCGGAATAAGGGTCCCCAAGGACCATCTTCGGATCGAGACCTATGGCACCGTTGACGAACTTAACGCCTTGCTCGGGCTCTGTCTTGAATGCCCCGGCGCACCGGCGGGAGCATGGCAGGGCCAGTTGCGCCTCATCCAGCAACGACTCTTCGATTTGGGGGCTGAACTGGCCGACGGTCGGCCTGGGGCCGGCGGAAGTCTTGAGATGGCCGATGTGGAACAGCTTGAGTCATGGATCGAGGAGGCCCTCAGCCCCCTAGAGCCCTTGACCAGTTTTCTTCTTCCCGGTGGCAGTTACGTGAATGCCCATTTGCATCAGGCCCGGACCGTGTGCCGTCGGGCGGAGCGTTTGACGGTGGCTTTGGGGCGCGAAGAAGCGCTTCGAACGCTCCCTGTGATCTACCTCAATCGCCTTTCAGACTTCCTTTTTGCAGTCTCTAGGTGGGTGCTCCATGCGACAGGCGACACCGCCCAGCTTTGGTCCCCTCGCCGGCGGGGAGACTGACGGGTGCGCGCCGGCGCATATGCGTGTAGACTACGAACCATTCGAGAGGGGTTTGGCCCGGTCATGTACTGTCGATTCTTGATCATTGGCTTGTTTCTTTGGACCGGTGCTTGTGTCGGTTCTGAGAGTGGTCAGTGCTCGACTTCTGCCGATTGTGCGCCCGGTATGATCTGCCACAATGCAGCTTGCATCGAAGACTTCAGTCGCCAGGCTGATGCCGGTGGCGGTGGCGGTGGCGGTGGCGGTGGCGGTGGCCCCGTTCATTGCCGTGTGACCGCCGACTGTCCAGACCATCAGTATTGCTACCTGGGAACGGCCGAGTGCCGTGACTTAGAGCCACCAGGCTGCCGAACAGATGCTCAGTGTCGAGCGGACGAACGTTGCGAGATCGCTGAGGGACGCTCCATTGGAACCTGCGGTGGCGGTGGCGGCGGCTCGGGCTGTGTGGGCGATGGTGACTGTGGCGCCGGTGAACGATGTGAGGACGGCCGCTGTATTGGCCTGCCCGATGGGGACTGTGTGGATCGTCAGGATTGTCCTGCGAGCCTGAGTTGCCAGGACGGCAACTGCGTCCGTCTTCCGAGTCGTCTGGGTGAGGATTGTGGTGATGAGCAGGAGTGCGGCAGCGGTGAGACCTGCCTACGGGTCACCGATACGGACACCATCTGTACCCAAGCCTGTGGGCGGGGAGATGACTGCCCTTCCGGCTACTTTTGCTACAACCTGGCCGGCGGCCGGATCTGTCTCGACGACCGGCTGCTTCAGCCGGCGGCCACGGCAGACCTGAGGACTGGCGATCAATGTGTTCAGGAGAATGCGGCCCGGGTCTGTCAGAGCCTTCTTTGTTTGGGCCAAATCCAGACCACCTGCCGCAGCAACTGCTCACGGGATAATCACTGTCAGGCGGGTCAGAACTGTCACCTTTTCCAGGGCATGCGAGAGGATGGCACGTCCTTTATGGTCGATCTGTGCGCTGAGCCCGGTGAGTTTGGTGGTCGGCCTGGGCGCAGTGGCCCTGGCTCCTTTTGTATGGGGCATGACGAGTGTGTCAGTGGTGCCTGCATCGAGAATGTTTGTCGCTCGATCTGTTGCAATAGCAGTGACTGTCCCGGTGGTGAGGTCTGTTCCCTACAGTCCTTTGCGCTCGACGCTGAGACCACTCGTATGGCCACCATTTGTCTTCCGACTCAGGGGGGAACCCAGCCGGGTCGGGCCCAGGCCGGGGCCTCCTGCCGACAACCGACCGATTGTCGTAGTGCACGCTGTCTCGTACCCCAGGGCGAGGATCAGGGCTTTTGCCTTGATAGCTGCTGTGGTCATTCCGAATGCTCAGGAACGTCTGTTTGCCTGACGAACTTTTTGGAGGGACCGCCAGCGGCGCTGGTTAATCTCTGCTTGCCTTAGACAGGCGGCGGCATAGGAGCGCGTTATGAGGTCTCAACTTTATCTTCCCCTTCTGTTCGCCGTCACTGCCGGCTTTTTCGTTGCCTGTAACGGCAGTGAAGACGGCGTGTCGACCTGTAGTCGAGATGCCGACTGCTCCACTGGATTTGTCTGTTTCAATGCATCGTGCATCGAGGCGGGTACGGGCGGTGATGCCGGTCCAGGGACAAACGATGGTGGTGTTCAGCCGGCCTGTGGTGGCGATGGAGACTGCGCCGCCGATGAGGTCTGCCGTAACGGGAACTGTGAGATCGAGGTTCCTGAATGCACGAGCGAAGCCGATTGCCGGGCCGGTCAGAGCTGCGAGCAGGGGCGCTGCACCGGTGAGCCGAACGATGGGCGTTGCCGCGGTGACAATGACTGCTCGGGCGACCAGATTTGTGTGGGGGGTCAGTGCGAGGACGCCAGCACGCCGGAATGCCGCGACGCCGGTGACTGTGCCGCAGGAGAGCGCTGCTTCAACGGCGTTTGCGAAGACGAGGGTGGGCAGGGCGACTGCCAAAGCGAAGCCGACTGCCCCATGGACAGTTTCTGCAACCGTCGGGATGGGACGTGTAACCCGCTCCCGCCCGGCGCGTGCCGTGATGACTCCGTCTGTGAGGGGACTTGCAACATCGCCGAGGGGCGCACGATTGGTCGCTGCGTTGATTGCACCTCCGATGCGGAGTGCCCAGCTCCCCGCCAGTGCATCTCGGAGTCCTGCCGGATGCCAGAAGGTCAATGCGAGGAGGATGCGGACTGCCCCGGTGGTGGCACCTGCAACGCCGGGCAGTGCGAAGGCGGTGACGGCGCATGTCGTGGCCAGGAGGACTGCCCCCAAGGTGAATTCTGTAATCCCCAAACCGGCCAGTGCGTGGGCGGTGATGGCGGTGGTGGCGGGATGCCGCCAGGCATGGGTGTTCCCCAGTGCAATGACCACAGCGACTGTGCGGCCGACCAGCAATGCCTTCAGCTCGGTGGTCAAAGCCTGTGCATGCCTCGCTGCGACCCAGCCGACCTCATCGGCGGACAGTTGATCTGCCTCTTGATGGGCGGCGGTATGTGCCAGCCTGACGGGACCTGCTCCACTCCTTAGGGGTCCAGGTGGGGGAGATGCAGGCACCAAGAGGAAGCCTGAGGGCTAAGGTGCAGGGAAAAGCTCATATCCCCCGTGGCCAGGACGTGCACCTCCGCTGAATCGGCGGTGACTTTGCCGGGCTGCACCTGAAAGGTCGCTCCGGCCCGCAACTGAAGTGCACTCAAGCTCTTGATCGGGTCGCTGCCAAGCCGGCTCGAGAGGGCCGCGAGCATCGCCTGGTCCCTCTTGCAAAGCAGGCCATGGGCCTGGGCTCCCTCACTTCGACTCAGATGGGTTAAGAATTGCTGTGCGATGGTCTCTGGGTTTGGCCCGGCCGACGGACAGCCGCTGATGAAGAGTCCCAGAATGAGCAGTCGGATGCTCACTGGGGTCGTCGTTTCGCGCCCAGGAGCAAGGCCGGCAGAATCAGGAGGTCGGCCACCAGCGCAAGGGCAATGGTGATGACTGCAAGGACACCGAAATCATGGAGCCCCCGGAAGGTGCTTGTGATGAGCACGGCAAAGCCTGTTGCCAGCATGACGGTGGTGAAGATGACTGGCCTTCCAGCGAATCGGATGGTTTGGATCATGCCTTCCTCATCGTTCGTACTCCGGCCTTGCTCCTCCCGCCAACGGACGAGGAAGTGAATCGAGTCATCGACGACGATGCCCATGCACATGGCAAAGGTGATGACCGTCGAAATACGCAGATGAATGCCGGCGACCACCATGACGGCCATCGTGAGTACCAGGGGGATCACATTGGGAACCATGGCTGCCAAGCCCACTCGAGCGGAGCGCATCAGCAAGCCCATCAGGAGGGTGATGAGTGCAAAGGCAAAGAGCAGACTGGTGAGCAGGTCGGTCACAATGAAGTGGATGGCTTGATTGACGATGGTCGCAGAGCCGCCGATTTGTGCGCTCACACCCGGGGGCAGCGACTTGAGGCGCTCCTGGAGCCAGGGGACGACACGGCGCCACTGGGTTGAACCGGAGTCGTGCTTTAAGCCATTGATCCGCAAGGTCGCCCGGGCCGGTCCCGGCGCGGCTGCCTTGGTCGCCTCGGGGCTGGGCTCGTCAAAGCCATCATCCTCTTCAAAACCCATGATCTCCTCTTCGCCATCGACGCTGCCTTCGGGGCCAAGCACGGCCTTGGGCGGGTGGGGGTCGTAAAGCAGGGGTGAGAGAATGAGGTCAGCGTTGTCGGAGAGTTTAAGGGTCGCCAAGAGGGCCGCCAGTTGATCGGCCCGCTCCGGGAGATCTTGGCGTTCGCCCTGGCGACCATCGACCCAATGGCTGTGGAGGGCAGACACAAGATCTGTGAGCGCAAAAGTGCTCAGGCCAGCTTCCTTGGTCTCCAACTCATTTTGGATGGCCGCGATGGTCTCCAGGGTCGCTGGGGCCAAGACCTTATCCCGAGGCCCTTCAACCGTAATGATGAAGGGAAGAACGCCGGTGAGTTCGTCTTCGACCGTTTGGAGGTTGGCCCGGGCCGGGTGATCGTGGGGAAACTCCTCTAATGCCCTGGAGAAGGGGGTCAATTGACTGGCGGTCAAGAGACCGCCGACGAGGGCTGTGAGGCTGACCCCGATGAGGATCTTGCGGCGAAGCAAGACCCAGTGGGCGAGTTTGGGCAGCCAGTGGTCTTCCAGCCAGCGCCCCAGGCCACTTCGTTGGGGTTTTCCCACCCCGATGAGCAGCATGAGCGAAGGGATCATGATCATCGTAAAGACCCACGTCACGCCGACACCGACTGCGGCCCACAGGCCAAAGGACTTGATCATCTCCACTTTAGCGAGACGCAGGGAGAGGAAGCCGATGAGCGTCGTGGCCGTCGTCAGCCCACAGGCGAGAAACATGGGTTTGAGGGTCGCCTTCATGGCCAGCCAGGGGTCTGTTTCTGCCTCCAACTCTTCTTGGTAGCGCGCGACGATGTGGATCCCATCACCGGCGCCGATGACCAGGATCACCACAGTGATGGCGAAATTGACCACGTTGATCGCTTCGCCGGCCAGGGCCATGAGGCCCAAGCACCAAATGCAACCGAAGAGTGTTGCAAGGAAGGGCATCATCGCTGCCCGCAAACTACCAAATGCGAGGACGAGGAGGCTCACCATGACGATGACCGTCAAGGGCTGCAGGGTGATAAAATCCCCCCGGAGGGAGTCGATCACTTCATCTTGAATAAAGGGGAGCCCAGAAAGGATGACACGGGCGCCATCAAGGGGGTCCTGCCAGGCCGCTGTCTCGGCCCGAATCGCATCCAGATAGTCGAGTCGAATCTCCCCCTCGTGGATGCCGCAGACCAGCTGGGCTTTGATGAGCAGGGTGTCGCCGTCCAGGCTGAGGAGCTTGCCCGTGGTCAGGCGATCGTTGAGGAGGCGAGTCTTAAAGTCGGCCGGGTCGGGGGCTGGGCCGTCTTCGGGCCAGGCTCGCTTCAATACGGCCTGTTCGCCCTCGCCTTCCACCAGTTGGACCTGGCGAATACTCGCGAAGCGCTCTAGAGCTTGCGCTGGCGGCCCCCGCCAGGTGGCTTCGTCTCGACACGATGAGCTCTGTGTTTGCCCTCGATCGGTCTCCTTAATGGGAATGGCCTCAAGGCGTTGATGCAGATCAGCGAAGGCCTGCAGGCCCGCCTTGTCGAACCAGCCTTGCTTACGCTGGACGACCACCATGAATTCCCGGTCGCTGGGCGGGAAGACGGCATCAGCCTGTCTCGCCTGTTCTATCTCCGGGGAATCGGAGTGGAAAAGCCGATCGACGCTGAAGTCGAAGTTGATGCTCGCGGCCGCGGGCAAAAACAGGCCGCCGGTCAGGCCCGCCAGAAGCAGAAGCAGAGCCCAGGCGAGCCGACGGGGTCCCGGATCAGCGTTCGATAATCTTGAACTCAACGCGGCGATTCGTGGCCCGAGCCTTGCGACTCTTGCCCTTCACCAAGGGTCGGGTCTCACCGAAGCCGATCGCATCCAAGCGCTCCGCTTTGACACCCTTGCGAATGAGGTAGTTTCTGACGGCATCGGCGCGCTTTTGACTGAGGCGCAAGTTGTAGGAGTCCCGGCCGACGTCATCGGTGTGGCCTTCGACCAAAATCTTCTGAATGCGGTGGGTCACGATGGCATCGGCCACCTCGTCGAGGATGGGATGACTCACCTTTTTGATCTTCGCCTTCCCACTCGCAAACTGGATTTTCTGGGTGATCTTAATGGCTTCTTTGGTGACTTTAATGAGCGTGTACTTCTTGTCCGGGCAGCCATCGTCATCATTAACGCCGTTGATGACCTCCTTCTCAGTGGGGCACTTATCCTTCTCATCGGGCACGCCGTCTTGGTCATTATCGCGCTCGGGGCAGCCATCCTCATCCTGGAACTGGTCGATGTCTTCCTTGTCGTTCTTACATTGATCCCTGTCGTCAGGAATGCCGTCACCGTCGTTGTCGGGATCGGGGCAGCCATCGGTGTCTTGATAGCCGTCTCGATCTTCTTGGACGTCGGGACCGATGGCACCGTCTGAGCCCGGGCAGTGGTCGTCCGCATCGAGGACACCATCGCTATCGTTGTCTCGGTCCGGGCAGCCATCCGTCTCTTCAAACCCATCTCGATCTTCTGGATCGGTTGGGCATTTGTCATCGGCATCAAGGATGCCATCGTTATCCGAGTCGGTATCCTCTTGTTCGGGACAGCCGTCGGTATCCTGATTACCATCGAAGTCTTCAGGCTGCTCTGGGCATTTGTCCTCTTCGTCAAGGAAGCCATCACCATCTCGATCAGGCGGTGGACAGCCCTCGTACTTGGATAGACCGGGAAGGTCGGGACACTTGTCCTCTAGGTCCACGATACCGTCGTTGTCGCTGTCCTTCTTTTCCACCACGGCAGGCAGCTTTGGCTTCTTCGGCTTGGGCGCACACGGGCGTGCTTCTTCAAGGGTTCGAATGGCAGCCACGCCGGCGGCCTTGGCTGCTTCCTGGGCCTTGAACCAGTTCCCCAGACGGATCTCGAGGCGGGCAAAATCCGCATAGGCCTCCGCCTCCGCGAGGTGCTTGGGCGCACAGCGGTCGGCGTTCATTTGTCGGGCTTGTTCTAAGCGTTCCTCGTAGGCTTTGATTCGGGCAAGAACCCGACTGACGCTACCGCTCTCATCCGCACCCTGCATGGCAACCAATTGGGCTGCTCTTCGGGTTTCGACAGCTTGGCAAAGGCGTGGCTTGGGCCAAAGGATACCCCGCTCGACCTGAGCAAGCAGGTTGGCCGACTCCCGGGCGAGTTCCTTGAGGCGAGGGCCCACACTGTCGAGTTCGTCGGTGGCCAGCTTCAGGCGTGCTTGCACCGCCGCATCGCTGCTCTTTTGGTACTTCTTCACCAGGCCATCGATGCTTTGTTGTAGCTGGCTCAGTTCCTGACGGGCCTTGCCGACTGCATCGATCCCCTGATCCATCTTGCTCACGCTCACCCGAAGAACCGGCGGTAGCTTCGCCGCCTTGTCGGTGTTGAGGTTGATCTTCTTGCCTTTGAGGGTGATCACGCCTTGGAGTCGGGCTGCCTGGTCGCGAAAGTCGTGGAGGGAGCAAATCGCTTCTTCCATCTGTTCGATGGGGCGAAGGTGATTGAGCACCCGGTCGACAGGTTCGTCCACCTCGACAACCCCGGTCGCGCGGTAGGGTGACGGCATGGCACATGCAGCCAGGGAAAGCGCCCCGATGAGCAGTTTCAAGTGCTTCAAAAACCTATCCCCTCGCCGCCGACCGCGCCGACCGGAGTGCTCCGGATCTTACGGCGGGTCAGTTCCAGCGCCTTTTGTGCTCGGCTCAGCGCAATCCCCGCATAGTTGGAAGCGTGTTGATATTCGCTTTTGCCATCAAGGCTACGGGCCTTCTTGAGGTAGATTGTCGCACTATGAAACCAGTAGGGGGCATAGGTCTGGGCGTTGAGGAGTCTGGCCTCTTCTAGGGCAGCATCAGCCTGGATGATGTTACTGGTCGCAATGACCGGCCCACAGCCCATCAATGACATTGCGAGGCAGAAGAACCCGATGCGGCCCATTCTAACTCCTTAACGGTTCGGCAATTCTGCCTGCCATAAGCAGCCATGTCGGCGCAATGGGCGATTCAGGGGTCTTGAGGACCTTCTTCGACCACCAAGCGCCCTTGGCTGATCATCCCCAGAATACTGTCGTGGATGGAAACGAACCACGTTCCTTGACTGAAGTCATTGTCCGGGACCTCGTAACTTTCGATGTAATCGGGCAGGCGCCCGTCTGCGGCCCGAGCGAAGGTGCCCAGGACAAAGCCCTGGCGCTCTTCATTAAGGATGTAGACCGTCGCATTGGGGAGGGCGTCGGCACCCTCGCCAAGACGAAGGGGGTCAAAGACGAGCACATTCCGACTGGGGCTCCGCTGAACATTCTCAATGATGGCCCGGGTGCCGATTCGAATATAGTTGCCGCCAAAGCGCTGATCCATTTCCGCTTGGTAGAGGATACAGCGGTCGCAGCCACCGCAGGACGTTGGCGCGCGTCCCCGGAAGCAAATAAAGCGTTCACCATCCCGGCTACAGCGGGTCTCACCGGTGCCGCATTGATCGAACTGGCTAGAGCAAGGGCCTCCCGGTGCACAAAATCGACCTGCGAGGGGCGCATTGGGATCTTGGACGCAGGCGCTATTTTCGCCGCAATCGAGATCGTCGATACAGGGCAGGCCAACGGGGTCGATCTGCAGCGAGCAGCCGCCGCAAATGTTCAGTGGGTGGTCTCCCACGCAGAGCGTCGCATCCTGATCGGCGTTGCAGACGATGCTGCCGCAACTGTACTCGCCGCAGACCGCGCCTGGCATACCGGCACTCGTGTCGACTTCACCACAGCCGCCGCACAGGTTTGCCTCGTCGTAAAAGCATTGCAGCGTCCCATCTTGGGCACAGAGGAAGGTGCCACAGCCCGTCTCACCGCAGGAGTCGCCATAGCGACAGCCTTCTTCCGGGCATTCGGGGCCGAAGAGGACCGTTTGGGGGCCACAAAGGGGTGCCGCATCTTGCTGTGCCACGTCGGCGATACCTGCGTCCCGGGCCGGCCCCGCTTCCGGCCAACCGGCGTCAACGGGACCACCTTGGCCCGCATCACTGCCCGGTGGCGGTGGTGGGGTCGGCAGGCAGGCGACGTTCAACAGGGCCAATAGCCAAGCGTAACGCAAAAGTACTCTCCGGTTGCGCGGGGACATTACACAGAGAATCGCCCCCACGCTAGCTGTCGATGAGGGAAGGACTATTGGCCTATCGGGCCGGGTCTGGAAGCTCATCGAGCCAATCGAGGGCTAATTGTCGAGCCTTGGTTTCCCGCGCAGAGCGGGGCTTCGTGTTCTCGATCTGAAGTCGATGCCTTTCTTTAGCGAGGTGTCCAATGGCGAGCCAGAGGGCGACCCGTCGGGCTTCTGTGCTCCCTTCGGCGCCGAGTTCGTCAAACCAGTCGGCTAAGGGATCTGCGCTGCCCGCACGGATGGCGAGGGCGAGAGGCCCAGAGCCTGACGACTTCGTTCGTATCTGGGGGCCTTCCCGAATTGCCTGAATGGCTGTCGTTACCAAGGTATGGGCCAAAACGGGCCGCTGCCCGGACCGGGGCTGACCATCGAGCTCGATCCAGGCGAGCCCTTCCGCCGCCCATAGGGCTACTTGGCCTCGGCGCCCCCGCATCTCAACGATCACTTGGGCATAACAGCGCCAGCGTTTCGGGCCCGGCTCACAATCGAGCCGGGGTCGACCAAGGACCAGGTGGAGGGGCTTTTTCTCGGGCAACGCCCTCCCATTTAAGTCCTGATTCAAACGGGCCTGAAGTTGTTTCTCCAGCGCTTCAGTGGCCGGAAAACCCTCGCCGAACCAGGGCGTCTCAACGGCTTGCCAGGGGATTTTTTCCCAGCGCGGTTGGCTGCCTTGTCGCTGGAGTCGAAGTCGACTGTGACTTTGCGCAGTGGTGCAGGCGAGAAAGCACAGCGAGATCGGCAGGATTCTTGCGAGCAGTCGAAAGGTCTGTCGGTTGGGTCCCACGAGCATGTATCGCCTTGTTGCTGTGTCATTGTTTCTGCTTGGGGTTGAACTTCCGGTCAACCAGGCCCAGGCGCTCCCACCGCCAGGGGAAAGACCCCGTGATCCCGTGACCCGCCGGCCTGTCTTTCCCAAAAAGGTCCGGGACCGGAGTCGCTACGGCAAGTTGTCCAAGACACAAATCAACCGCCGACTTCGCCGGGTGGCGAGAAAGCATAGCCTCCGGGAGCGCATGCTGTCCCACTCCCATGGGCTTCTCGGCGCCCACTATCGGGATGACCCCTTAGGGGAGGGCGAGGGCGGTCTATGGGATCAAGACCCCCGACTGCAGTTGGCGCCTGTGGACTGTCTCACCTTCGTGGAGACGGTGATGGCCCTGAGTCTAGCACCCAATTTGAAGGAGGCGAGCCGGTGGATGGACAGGATTCGTTACGCCGGTGATCGGGTGGCCTACGAGCATCGCAACCACTTCATGTTGTCCCAGTGGCTCCCGAACCAGCACCGCCTCGGCTTACTCAAGGATATTACTGCTGCGGTGGCCGGAGCGAGTCTGACCACGGTGGTTCAAGATTATGATGTCCTCGACTGGAAGAGCGTCCCCCCTTCCAAGCTACCGCTCCATTTTCAGTTGTCCATGGCCCCCGCAGGTCATCATGAACTCCCCACACTGCCTTGGTATGCTTTGAAGGCCCGGGCTCGCTCCATCCCCACGGGCACCCTCTTGCTGCTCGTGCGTGCGCCCCGCAAATACAATCCCGTGCGCATCTCCCATGTGGGTATCGTGATCCAGCCGACTCAACCGGGAGGGGTCACCGTGATCCGCCATGCCTCCCGGGAGGGCTGGGGTCGGGTTGTCGATCAGAAACTCACCTCCTATGTCGAGGCCCTCGCTACCCGTAGTCGCTGGCCCGCAGTGGGCGTCAACTTGCAGTTGCCCATGCAGGTCAAGCAACCGGAGGGACGTCTCGCTGGTCCACTCCACTGATCGACAGCGCCCTTTCAGCGTGGCATGACTCCCTCCAAGGAAAGGGAGTCGCATGCGCCATCTCCTACTTTTGAGTCTCATCCCTCTCATCACCGCATGTCCTGAAGATGACATTTTGGGTCGTGGTGATGGTGGGCCACCACGGATTGTCGATGCAGGGCCGGCCCCCCATGAGTTGCCGATCTATCCAGGAGATCAGTTTCGTTATCAGGGGCTGATCGCCGTGACCCAGGGCTGCGCAGAGGGGCATGTGAACGATGCCTGTGAGCGCCAGGGCACTTGGTATCAGGATATTCTCGTCACCGAGAAGATTCCGGACAAGCAAGAGGATGAATGCCCCCTCGGTACGGCGGCGAGGGAGCTGAACGTGCGAGAGGAGCTAGGCGGCGGTTCCGTCACCTACTGCATTCCCGAGAACTGGGACAATATCTTCCAATTGGTCGCCGAGAACACCTGGGATCTGTTTCGGGAGCATCCCGACATGAACCTTGTGGCCAACTCCTGGTTGGTCAACCTGGCGCCATGGACCGAATCTCGCAAGGCGCCCCACGATGGCGAGCAGCGCTATCGGACGAACCTTGCGCTTCTCCCAGAACGGAACCCCACCCCCTACGCCTGGGCCTTAGATCTGTCGAAATGGGAAGTAGTTAGCGGTCAGTTTGAATCCTTTATCCTCGAGCAGGATCCGGATGCGGACATCAACAAGGCTGAAGGCGGGGCCTATATGAAGGCCGTCATGAACTACGATCGGGGATCACCCATCCGACATAAGATCGAAATCCTTTACCACGACAAAGGCTACCTCTGTAAGTTCGATGAGGAGATCGGCCCGCCTGGCGCTCGCCCAGATGACATCCAAAAGTCGGAAGACGGTTCCATTCGAGCCTTCATCCATTTGAAGGCCGACGCGGAGACCAATCCCGACTGTGAAAATGGCCTTTGCGTCAATGGTCGCATGGATGGCCAGGCCTGCGCGAGCAAGGAAGACTGTGGCTGGGTACGCCGGCGTCCCAAGTGCTGCAGCCCCCTCGTACCGAACTGTCGTTGAGCACCCATCTGCCCCGCGGCCTCATCAGTGTCAGTTGGGATCTGGACGGCACCTTCGCGGACACCTCGGTGGATTTGGCCCGGGCCTTGAACAAGACCCGGCTCGAGAAAGATCTGCCAGCCTTGCCCGTTCCTGAGGTGGCTCGCCATGTGGGGCGCGGCGCCCGCTGGTTGGTGAGCAACTGTCTCGACGCGGGCCTAGGCGAAACAGAGTTGGAAGCCACCGTGGGTCGATTTCTCGACCATTACCTCCTGGGCTGCAGTGAAACGACGCAGGCCTATCCAGGTGTTCTTGAGTACAGTCGGGCCATGCGGGCAGCGGGGATTAAGCAGGCCTTGGCCACCAACAAGCCGCGCCGGTTTACCGAGCGGATCCTTGAGGATTTGAATTGGGGGCCGCTCTTCGACAGCGTTCACTGCGGTGACGATGGGCTCGCTAAGCCCGATCCAGAGATGATTCATGTCTGTATGGATCGCCTCGGTGCTCGCCCAAGCCAGCACCTTCATATTGGCGATACACCGACCGATGCGGCCGCGGCCCAAGCAGCAGGCTGCCACTTTCTCGGGGTCCGATGGGGTATGGATCAGGGCGAAGGCCTGGCGGCCCAGGGCTATACGCCGCTGTTTCTTGATCTACCTGGGTTGGCGAAGCACTTGGAGACCTTCTGATGTCCCAGTCCATCGTTGTTCTCGGGGCCTCGGGTTATACGGGCGCGGAGGCCTTGCGCATCTTGGTGGGCCATCCGGACTTTTCCGTCACAGGCTTGTTTGGACACCGGAGTGCGGGCCAGCGCCTAGAGGACCACTGGCCCCAGCTTGCAGCTGTGGGCTTGCCGAGCCAGATCGAAGCGGTTGATGTGGATGTGATCGCCAACCGAGCCCAGTGGGCTCTATTGGCTTTGCCCCATGGCCAAAGTGCGAGCGTCGCTGGAGCCCTGTTGGCCGCCGGTGTTCGTGTGGTTGACCTCTCGGCCGACTTTCGCCTCGATTTGGCCTTATACGAGCAGCACTATGGTCCCCATCCTTGTCCGGAGCATTTCACCAAAGCAGTTTACGGTTTGCCCGAGTTACCCGACTGTCGAGAGAGCCTCGTTGGCGCATCACTGATCGCGGGTCCGGGCTGTTATCCCACCACGGTCACCTTGGCGGTCGCACCGCTTTTTGCCGCTGGCATGGTGGCGAGGACCGGGGTTGTGATCGCCGATTGTAAGTCCGGTGTGACGGGGGCTGGTATTCAGGCCAAGCCAGGCAGTCATTACTGTGCCGTGGCCGATACCATTCAAGCCTATAAGGTCGTTGGACATCGACACCAGCCAGAGATCGTACGCAACCTGACTTGGCTCACTGATGGCGATGTTCGCTTGCGCTTTACGCCTCACCTGTTGCCCGTTCGCCGTGGTATTTTAGCCACCTGTTACGTGCCCATCGAGATTGATGAGGAGGCCGTGATTCGGGAGGCAGTCACTGCATTTTATGAAGGCAGCCCGTTCGTTCGTCTTCTGCCCGGGGGGCAACAGCCGAGTCTTGCCCGGGTCGCTGGGACCAATCGGGTGGAACTGCAAGTGGTCGCCGACCCGAACAATGGATTGGTGGTGGTGACCTGCGCTTTGGATAATCTGTGCAAGGGGTCTTCGGGGGGCGCAATTCAGGCCCTCAATCTCGCCCTGGGGCTACCGGAGTCGAGGGGACTGGCCGGCCTGCTGCCCGCCGTCCCCTAAGGGGATCAGCGCCTAGCTCTCGGGGAGCATCACTTCTGGTGTGATCTGATCGAAACCGAGTTCGGTTTCTGGGTAGCGATAAATCTTGCCCTGGAAATTGCGTAGCACGATGGAGTCGCCATCCAGATCCACGATATAGTTAGGGTTGACCGGAACTTTACCACCACCACCTGGCGCATCGACAACGAATTGGGGCACGGCCATACCACTCATATAGCCCCGCAGCCCTCGAACAATCTCGATACCCGTCTTCACGCTGGTGCGGAAGTGGCTCACGCCCTCGGCCAGGTCGCATTGGTAGATGTAGTAGGGGCGAACACGCATCTGCAGTAGCTTGCGGTTGAGCTCGCTGACCGTCTCCACGGAGTCGTTGACCCCCTTCATCAGCACCATCTGATTGTTCATCGGCGTCCCGGAAAGCGCGACTCGATCGCAGGCGTCCCAGGCTTCTTCAGTGCACTCTTTGGGGTGGTTGTAGTGGGTATTGAAGAAGATGCTCAGATGGCGACTTTGATAGGTTTTGAGGAGGTGGGCAAAGTCGTCGGTCACTCTTTGTGGCAGGGTGACTAGGTTACGACTGCCCAGTCGGCAGTACTTGATGTGAGGAATCTTCGAGAATTCCTCGAAAATATCGGCGAGTCGCTTGTCCGCAAGGGAGAGCGGATCACCGCCCGAAATGACAACATCATTCACCTCGGGATGCTCGGCGAGATAGTCGTAGATCTCTTGATAGGCCCGCTTGTTCGTCATCGAGGTCGGATCGCTCACTTTGCGCTTTCGGGTGCAGAACCGGCAGTACATGGCGCAGTTGTGATTGGTGTAGAAGAGGACCCGGTCCGGGTAGCGGTGGGTCAGTCCCGGAACCACCATGTCGCTTTCCTCACCCAGCGGGTCGTCGAGATCCCAGTTGCTGATGTCCAGCTCCGGCATCTTGGGAACCGCCTGCAGGCGAATCGGGCAGTTTTCGTCGTAGGGGTCGATGAGCGAAGCGTAATAGGGGGTGATGCCCATGTGAAAGACCGGGTCAGTCTTGATAAAGGCCTCTTCTTCATCTTCGGTGACATCGATCCACTGGGCGAGTTGTTCCAGGTTTCGGATACGGTGCCGCTGGTGCCAGCCCCAGTGGGCCCACTCCTCTTCACTCCAATCGATTGCTTTCTTCAGCTCCCGACCCTTGTAAAGATGGGACGCATTCGACTTGATGGTATCCAAGGCCATGATCAACCCTCCCTAACCAAGAAGATCATATCATAAGCCCCTGCGCCAGTGGCCAGGTTGCGCTCGATCGAGGAGTTCTAGGAATTTTAAGGGGGCTGGTTGGGAGCGCTGCCGTCCGGTTTAGCCGACTAGTGGTCTTCATGGCCTGCACCGGGGACCAGCTTTAGCAATTGGGACGGGTTGACGCTGTGGTCGCCATCGCGAAGTTCAAAGTGCAGGTGAGGTCCAGTGGATCGGCCGGTCTGGCCGACGGTGCCAAGGGTTTGGCCCTTCTCGAGCCATTGCCCCACTTCGACTTTGATCTCGTCTAAGTGGGCATAGCGGGTCCGGCGGCCATCGCTGTGCCGGATCTCAACGAGATTGCCGTAGTTACCCGCGGGTCCGGCCCGCATAACTCGTCCAGCCAGCACGCCTTTAACCGGGGTGCCCAAAGGCGCCGCAAAGTCGATGCCACTGTGGTGTTGCTGATGCCCGTGAAATGGATCGGACCGAAGCCCGTAGTTGCTACTCAGCCGAGCATTGTCGACGGGCGCGACAGGATGATCTTGGTGCCCTTGCTGGAGTTGCCGGAGAATGGCCTCGGCAATGCCAAAGTTGGTCCGGTTGGCGGCCCGGTCCGCGTATTCAGAGTGGAGCATGCCTTTGAACATCTGCCCACCATAGCCGGAGCTCATGATCCCCTCTGGATCTTCCTCGGGCATCCGGTCCAGGAGCATCTTGACGAAAATACCCTCGAAGGCCTCGGCCACTTCTTCGAGTCGCTCTTGCTCGCCGCCGTGGCTGTGACGCTCTCGGAGGGCCTGGATCCGCTGTTCATCCAGCGACTGCCGTGGCCTAATAAGTTGGTTGGGGTCGAACTTCATAGCAACTCGATCTCAGCGTCCAAGGCGCCCGCAGCTCGCATCGCTTGGAGGATAGCGATGAGGTCACGGGTCGTGACGCCCAGGGCGTTGAGCGCGTTCACCACTTGTCCGAGGGTGGGGCCAGACTTGACCATCGCCAAACCGCTGGAGCCTTCTTTGACTTCGACCTTCGAATTCTTCTGGGTCGCGGTGGTGCCTTCGCTGAAGGCTTCCGGTTGGACAACCTGTTCATCGCCGCTCACACTCAGCATCAGGCTGCCATGGGAGATGGCGACGGTCTTGATCCGGACCTTGTGCCCCATCACGACGGTCCCCGTACGTTCGTTGAGCACGACCCGGGCCCGTTGGTCGGACAGGACCTCTAAGGACTCGATACCGGCCACCAAGTCGACAGAGCGGTTCTTATAGGGCTCGGGAATACTCACCTTCACTTGGCCCGGGTCCATGGCCTGAGCCGATACGCTGCCAAGGGCCTCGTTGATGGCTCGGGCAATGCGCGCCGCGGTGGTAAAGTCAGGACGGTTGAGGTGCAGCATCAGTGGTTTGCCCGCCTCTATTTGGCTCGGGGCCGGGCGCTCAACGGTGGCGCCGGAGGGAACCCGGCCCGCTGTAGGGTGATTTTTTTGGACCTTGCCACCACCACCGCCGAGGGAAAACCCACCGACGCTTACCGGTCCTTGGGCGAGCGCATAGGTCTTGCCGTCGGCTCCCTTCATCCGGGTCATGAGGAGAGTGCCTCCTTGCAGGCTCTTGGCGTTGCCGATGGAGCTGACTTGGACATCAAGATTGTTACCGGCCTTGGCGAAGGGAGGGAGTTGAGAGGTGACCATGACGGCAGCCACATTCTTGACGCGAATCTCTCGTTCTTTGACCTGAACACCCTGGCGCTGCATGAGGGCTGCGATGCTTTTGACCGTGAAGCGGGCCGAATCGTTGTCCCCTTGTCCATCTAGGCCGACAACCAGGCCATAACCCACGAGATGGTTGGCTCTAAGTCCCTCAATTTTAACGAGTTCCTTCACCCGAGATGCCTGGGAGGGCAGGGCGACAAGTAGGGCGAGTACGAGGAGGGAAAGACGCATGATATTCGCTTTCTAGAAAGGCCAGAGCCAGTCCAGTGTGCTGGCGAGCCAGCCCTGTCGGTTCTTTGACGTAATGTTGCCTCTGCCCGTGAATTCCATCTCTGCTTCGGCAATCTTGGTGCTGTCGATCGTGTTGGCTGAATCGATATCTTCCACCCGGATCAGACCGGAGAGGTAGAAATGGTGTTCCTCATCGTTGACGAGAAGGACTCTTCGACCTTCGATTCTCAAATTGCCGCTGGGTTCTCGGGCGATCACTCGGGCCGGGATCACCGCTTCGACCTTGGTGCTTCGATCCGATGTGCCCTTGCCTTGAAAAGTACGCTTCGTCTCCGCACCGACCAGCCCGGTGGGGGTGATTCGTGGGTCTTCTGTATTGATCTGTTGCATCAGGCCCAGGAGGGCAGAGATGGCCGCTGACTCGCTGACCTGACGGTCCAGTTTGGTGTTGGCCCGACCATCGGCAAGGCTACTTTCGGAGATCTTCACACTGAGAATGTCCCCTGGTCGCCGAGCCCGGCGATAGACAAAGAGATCATCGCCATCGTCGGTGAATAGGCTGCCTTTGCTCCGTTGGTGATCGTCTTTTTGGGTCTCCATTTGGACCTGAGGGAGCCGGTTCCAGTCCCTCTTTTTGGCTGCATAGGGCTCGATGTGTCGCACCATGCAGCCCTGAATGAGCAACAGCAGGCCAAGGGAAGCGGTGGCAGTGGTTTGAGTCTTCATGGGCGTACCTCCACGACGCCGGGGCTTTTGACTCGCCCCTGAATCCGTTTGCCGCTGCCGGCATTGAGGACGGCGATCATCTGACCCACAGCACCGTTGGCCAGAGCCTTGCCCCGGGCCCGAAGCACCATCCCGGCCTGGCGCAACTCCAGTTGGACGAGGTCGCCACGATTCACCACCACCGGCGGGCGCAGCAGATTGGGACGGAGCACCGTGCCGAGAGGCAGGGGGCGCCGGAGCACTTGACCGTTGATCGAGAAGGCCTTCAGACGGAAGTTGCGGGGCAGCAGGTCCAGGCTGCGCTGTACTTTTTGGTAGTCCCCCGGGCTCAACACATGATGGCGATCGAAAGCCTCGGTGGTCACCGTGACCTGAGCCGTGCCGACGAGGCGAACCTGAAGGATGCGCTTTTGCACCAGGCGGCGTCCGGCCATGATGTCCAGTCGAACGCTTGTGCGTGGTCCAAGCCTGGCACCGGGGGCAAGCCGGACTCGACCCGGTCGGCTGCCGGGGGGAACCTGTAGGGTTTGCAGGCGACCCATGGCCTCGACTCGCTCCAATTGGAGGTGGGGGCCATATTGCCGCTGTAACTGCTTTTTGATGAAGGTCAGTTGTTGGGCTTCGGTGATGCTGCCGCTGGCGCCGATGAGAGTGACGGTCTCGGGGACCGTGATGCCCGGAAGCCCAGAGGCCCGAAGGAGCCGGCGGATGTAGCGACCGGAGATCCGGCGCTTCTTGCCGTGATCTGGCGCCCGACCCAATCCGATCGCAGCATACTGCTGGAGCAGCGCACCACGGACACCTTGCTCCGCGGGGATGAGATCCGCGACGGTCACGTCGCCCCCATTGACGGTGACCTCTGCAGGGAGGCTGTTGCCAAACAGCACCAGGCCGATGAGGATACCAGTCATTAGCGTAACTGAACTGCGGAGCGCAGCATTTCATCGCTGGCCGAAATGATCTTCGAGTTCGCTTCGTAGGTGCGCTGTCCCGTGATCAGGTTCACCATTTCATCGACGACGCTGACGTTGGCGGTCTCCAAGAAGCCTTGGGCTAGGGTGCCGAGGCCCGTGTCGCCCGGATTGCCCACCACGGCGGTGCCCGATGCGTTGGTTTGGGCGAGCAGGTTGCGGCCTAGGGCCCGCAAACCCGATGGGTTGATAAAGTTGGCCAGCTGGATTTGTCCCACTTCGGTGGCCTGGGTTTGCCCGGCCTGGGTCACGCTGACGATGCCATCGGCGGAGATGTTCATGCTCAGGGTGTCCGGTGGCAGGACGATTTGTGGCTCGATGGGGAGACCATCTGGATTGACCACGCGGCCTTGAGCATCCCGCCCAAAGTTTCCGGCTCGGGTATAGGCGATCTCGCCATTGGGACGAGTCACCTGGAAGAAGCCATTCCCCTCCACCGCCAGATCGAGGATATTGGCGGTGTTTTTCAGGCTGCCTTGGGCAAAGTCTCGGCTTGTGGCCACATGGCGCACGCCCAGGCCCGTCTGAATCCCCGATGGACTCTCCACGCCCTGCCCGGTGGCTTCACCGGGGGCCTTGATGGTCTGATAGAGGAGATCTTGGAACTCGGCCCGGCCCCGCTTGAAGCCGGTGGTATTGACGTTGGCCAGATTGTTCGACGTGACATCCAGTTTACGCTGCTGGGCATCCATACCCGTCGATGCGATGTGTAGACTCCGTAACATAATGAAGCTCTCCTTAGCTCGTGGTGTTAGAATCGGCGCAGCAAGCCAATGGCCGCCGTATCCATTTGTTTGTATTGTTCGATGCCCTTGAGTTGGGCCTGGAAGCTCCGATGCAGAGCGATGAGGTCCACCATCGCCGCCACTGCATTGACGGTAGACTCTTCTAGGTATCCTTGGGCGACCTCTACGTCCTCTGCGACTTGGAGATCATCGGCTTCGAAGCGGTTACCGCCCACATGTCTCAGGGATTCGGGGGGAGCGTAGGCCAGTCGGAGGTTGCCGATGAGGGCGTCCGCAGCCCGCACTTCACCGGCAGCGGTCACCGAAATGCGCGCGGTGTCTGGCGGTACCGTCAAGGGGCCGCCAGATCCTAGGACCAAAAGTCCATCGATGGTGGTGAGTTGGCCATCGGCCCGCTGGCGAAAGCGACCATCCCGGGTGATGAGTTCCTGGCCGTCGGCCCCTTCGACAACGAAATAGGCTTTGTTACCCCGCAGGGCGAGGTCCAGTTGGTTGCCGGTTTCACTGAGGGCCCCTTGTTCCTCTCGGATTCGCGACTCGTCGACTTTCACCATCGACGTGTCTCGGTTCACGACCCGTAAACTCATGTCCAAAGGGGCCTGCTCGACGATATCGTGCTGCTCCCCGGGCAAATGCTCTTTGAAGGAGACTGCGTGACGCCGGTAGCCAACGGAGGCGAGGTTTGCCAGGTCGTTGGCCACATGGTGGAGACGCTCTTCCCGAGCGAGGGCACCAGACATTGAGGTCCAAATTCCGTTGGCCATAAGCTCTGCTCCTTCCTTTCACCTTTGGAAAGGCAAGCCACGTGCCAGGGAGGCGCTCGGCAGGCTGGGAAAAAAGTTTAGAGGCCTGAGCGGTAGCCTAGATCGTCCAGTTGGCTCTGAACTTCCTTCAAGGCATCTTTTCGCCAAGCAGCCTTTGCTTTGTCTCGCAGGCTGAGGACGGACTCTTCCTCTCGTTTGGCCTGCAGCATCGCCTCACTGGCCTTCTGTAGCCGCTTTTGGAGTTCGGCCACCCGCTCAGCCTGGGCCCGTCGCTCGACGCGAAGGCGGCCAAGGAAGGCTTCCTCCGTTCGAATGAGCTGGGGATCGTGGGTGGTGAAACCTTGGCCTAGTCGTTCATCAAGGCGCCCGAGGGCGTCAATGCCCGCGATGAGGTCCCGCTGGCAGGACGCGAAAAGCTGTTCCGCTTCTTGGCGTTTGCGTTGTTTTAATCTGAGGAGTGCGTCGAGTCGGAAGCGAAAGCGCTTCACGCCACCCCCATACGCCGCTCAAGCATGCCGCGGAGTTTGCGGGTGGCTTCGCTGTGGAGTTGGGAGACCCGCCCCACGGTGACGCCGAGGACTTCTGCGATCTCGCGGTAGGTCAGATCTTCCTGATAATAGAGCGCGAGGAGCAATTGGAGTCGCTCGGGTAAGTGGCCAATGGATTCGGCGAGCATGCCTTGGGCCTGCCGAGAGGCCACTTCTTCGTGGATATCGGATGTTGTGTTGAGAGAAGCGAGAATGGCGCCGCCGCTACGGGAGCGCTCGTCATCACCACCGGTCTCGTCGTAGACCAGCCAACTGCTGTTGGCTTCGGCCCGTAGATCTTCCACCTCCGCCGGACTGATGGAGAGCGCCTTGGCTAACTCGGCGGCGTCAGCCTCGCGGCCGAGCTCGGCCTTCAACTGATCTTGGGCCTGACGCAGGCTGTTGATGCGGCCCCGGTGACGACGGCTGAGATGATCCTTCTTGCGCAGGTCATCGAGGATCGCCCCCTTGATTCGGTATTCGGCATAGGCATCAAAGCGCTCTGAACGACTGGCATCGTAACGGTCGATTGCGTCGATGAGGCCAATCACCCCGACCTGCTCAAGGTCCGCAAGGTCGACAACCGCCGGGAGTCGACGGACGATTCGCCGAGCGACCCGCCGAACCAGCGGCATGAACTGTTCGATCCGCCGGGCCCGATCATTGTCGGTTTGGGCAAAGGGATAGGCTCCAGTCATGGGCTCACCCCATCCTCGGCCAGTTGCTCCCAGAAACGACCTTCTTGCTCGTCGGGGGCCTCCATCATGTCGAGGCGCTGGGCCAACTGGGCTAGGCAGCGGGAGGCTGGAGCCGAGGGGAAACGTAGGACGACAGGCTCCTGGCCCATCACCGCCTTTTGAACGGCTTGGTCGTAATAGACATGGCCTAAGAGTTGGATGTCCACGTCGAGGAATCGACCAGCGACCCGCTCCAAGCGCTCGTGAACCACCTGAGCAGCACTGGATTGACGCACGGAGTTGACCAGCAGTTGGAAGCGCTGGATATCCTTCCGCTGACGCAACACCTTGATGACCGCATAGGCATCGGCCAAGGCGGTAGGCTCCGGGTTGACCACCACCACCACCTCGTGGGCGCCACCGGCAAAGAAGATGACGTTGGAGCTGATGCCAGCCCCTGTGTCGACGAGCAGAGTGTCATAGCGAGACTTCAGGCGATCGAGGGCGACCAGAAGCCGGCCTTTTTGGGCCTCGCTCAGCGTTGTAATTTCGCTCATGCCTGAGGCCGCCGGCAGCACGTCCACGTCTTGCGGCCCATGGAGAATGATATCGTCGATATCCCGATTGCCGCTCACCACATCGCCGAGATGGCCCACGGGCGCCAGGCCGAGGAGAATGTCCACATTGGCTAAGCCGAGATCCGCATCGAGAACCAGCACCCGTCGGCCTCGCCGGCTCATTTCGACGGCGAGGTTCGCCACTACGTTTGATTTACCGACCCCGCCTTTGCCGCTGGTGACCGCAATGACCCGTGGCGGCTTGTTCGCCGCACGTTTCTCTTCCCGCCGGTTGCTGGCGAGTTGCTGAAGGTCACGCAGTGTTTTTGCCTGATCCGAAGCTGACATTAGGGGTTCCATTGCTCCAGAATCAGTCGAACGAGTCGCTCCGCCGTTGCCGGTTCGATATCCTCGGGGACGCGTTGACCAGTTGTAAAGTACGTCAAGGGACGATCCGTTCGAAGGTGCGCATTCAGTATACTGCCATGCCCAACGCATTCATCCATCTTTGTAATCACGAGCTCACGATAGTTCAGGGGCGAAAAGGCCCGGGTGATTTCAGCCAGCGTCCTTGGGTTTGTGCCCGCCGCAAGGCAGAGGACTCGGTCCGTAGCCCGATGTCCGTCGAGGAGGTCGCCCAACTCCGTAAGCGCCCGTTCATCCTTTGGGTTCCTGCCGGCACTATCGATGAGGATGAGGTCACAGCTTGCGAGGGCTGCAATCGCTTTACGTAACTCCTCGACGCTGCGGGCAACCTTTAACTCAAGCCCCATAATTTCGCTGTAGGCGGCGAGTTGTTCGACAGCGGCAATCCGGTAGGTATCCAGCGTGATCAAGCCAACTTTCCGACCAAATCGAATGGTCGCGTCCGCGGCGATCTTGGCGATGGTTGTCGTCTTACCAACCCCCGTCGGACCCAGGAAAGCGACGACCCGTTTCCCTGGTCGGCGGGAGAGCGGTGGCGCCAACTGAATGCGCTGCAATAAGTCTCTAGCGAGGGCGCGCCGCAGACCTTGGTGGTCGTCGGCTTCGAAACCCTCAAGGCTCCGAACCATGTCTTCAGCCAGGACATCCTCGACGCCATTGTAGGTGAGCAGCGAGTACAGTCGTGCTTGGGCTGGAGAGAAGCCCATGCCGCCTTGGCAGCGAACCTCCGCAAGAACGGCCCTCAAGAGATCGGTCGTTTCGCTTAAGCCTTGGTCCAGGTGGCGTCCGAGTTCTGTGAGTTGGCCGTTGGTCTGATCCTCGAAGGCCGGCTGGGGCGAGAGGGTCATTCGTTTGACTTCTCGGCGTAGCGCTTTGAGCTCTTCGGTCACCGACTCCGCTTGCTCAGGCGTCTTCCTTTGCTTCCCTTTAGAGGCTTTGGGGGGGGCGACAGGCTCGGTTTTCTCGGCCTGCTGGTACGCGGCTGCGCCAAAACGCTGATCTGCTTTTGGAAAGAGCGGTGTGACATCCTCACCGCGGTCAGACTCGTTAACTCCCGCTCGAACCTCGAATTTTTCATGGCGGCCGTCATCGCATTGACGAGTCTCAAGAATCACCGCCTCGGTGCCGAGCTGCTCTCGGACCTGTCGGAGGGCTTCCTTGATGCTACTTCCTGCGAAGGTACGAATCTGCACTTAGGGTGATCTCTCAGTTTGTGATCGGGACTTCACCGATCACCTCTAAACGAAAGTGGGAGGGCACTTCCCGATGACTTAAGACGACCAGATTGCTCAGGTGCCGGGCGACGAAATCCCGCAGAGGGCGCCGAATTTCAGCCGGTACGATCACAAGGGGTTGCCGTCCACTCAAGGCGAAGCGCTCCATTTGGTCCTGCAATGTCTGCAGCAAGGTACGTGCCGTCTCCGGTTGGAGCCCCACGTGAATCTCCGAATCAATGGCCGTTAAGGACTCCCTGATCGCCTGTGCGGCGCCGCCACTGAGAACGATGCCGTGGATGGTACGCTCCTCATCGGCTAGTTCCGTGCAAATGGCCGGGCCGAGCCGATAGCGAATATATTCGGTGAGGATATCGGTGTTGCGGGTCTCGGAAATTCGGTCGGCGAGGGTCTCCAAGATGGTCCTCATGTCCCGGATGCTTACCTTCTCGCGAACCAGGTTGCGTAGGATCCGGAGCAATTCGCCATTGCTGAGTTTGGCCGGCACCAGATCGTCCACAAGCTTGGGTGCACTCTTGGCCGTGACTCGGAGGATGTCGTCCAACTCCTGGCTGCCCAACAATTCGCTGACATGATTGGAGATCACCTCCGTTAGGTGGGTGGCGATGACCGTGGAACTGTCCACGACGGTGTAGCCACTGAGCTCGGCCTCGTCCCGTTTGCTGGCATCGATCCAAAGGGCGTCGAGACCGAAGGCCGGTTCCACGGTGGGGATCCCCTCGATGGTCTCGATGACATGACCAGGGTCCATGGCGAGGAATTGGCCGTAGAGGCTCTCACCTTTTGCCACCTCTACCCCCTTGATAAGGATCCGGTACTCATTGGCCGGGAGCTCCACGTTATCCCGAATATGGATCTGGGGAATGATCAGTCCTAACTGTAAAGCGACTTGCTTGCGCACCGCCATGATCCGGTCCAGCAAATCACCATCCCGACTGGCATCCACCAAAGGAATCAGTGGGTAGCTCACCTCAAGGGCGATCATGTCCACCGGGAGCATGCGCTCAAGTCGCTCCCGCTCGCTGAGGCCTTCTAGTTCTTTAGATTTCAGGCTTTGGGCCTCTGCGCTTGCCTCTTCTTCCTCTTTTCCCGAGGCCCGCTGTGCGAGGTAGAAGAAGCCGCCACCGAGAACAAGGAAGGGGATCGTTGGCATGCCAGGGATCAAGGCCATGCCAGCGACGACGACCGAGACCACCCGCAGTTTCTGCCCGCTTTGAAAGAGTTGGCTCGTCAGCTCTTCGCTCACAAGTCCCTTGGAGCCGGCCCGGGCGACCACGATACCGGCCGCCACCGAGATCAACAGGGCTGGCATCTGACTGACCAGGCCGTCACCAATGGTGAGGACGGTGTAGTTTGTAGCCGCTGCCGCCAGGGGCATTTCCCGTTGGGCCACGCCGATAATCAACCCAGCGATAATATTGATGGCCGTGATCATCAGGCCGGCGATGGCATCTCCGCGAACAAACTTGGATGCACCGTCCATGGAGCCATAAAAATCGGCTTCCTGACGAATCTCCTCCCGCCGCCTCTTGGCCTCTCGGTCGTCGATGATGCCGGCGCCGAGATCCGCGTCGATCGCCATCTGTTTGCCGGGCATCGCATCGAGGGTAAACCGAGCGGACACTTCAGCGATTCGGCCAGCGCCCTTGGTGATGACCATGAAGTTGATGATGATCAGAATCAGAAAGACGATGACACCGACGACGTAGTTGCCGCCGACGACGAAGGTGCCGAACGTGGAGATGACCCGGCCCGCAGCCTCCGTGCCCTCATGGCCGTGAAGGAGAATGAGGCGAGTCGTGCCCACGTTGAGGGATAGCCGCAAGAGCGTCGTGCCCAGCAAAAGGGCCGGAAAGACCGAGAAATCGGAAGGACGCTCGATGTAGAGGGTGCCCACGAGAATGACCATCGCCACACTGATCGACAGGGCAAGAAGTGCGTCCATCATCGCCGGTGGCACCGGGAGGATCATCAACAACACGATAAGGACCAGCCCCGTGGCGGTCGCTATATTCCCCCGCCCGGGAGGTTTGCTGATCTCGTTCATTGACTCATACGCTCTCGAATCTGTTGAATCCGTGTCAGTACCTCAGCCACGGCCTGCCAAAGGCTACGGGGAACTTCGCCACCGACCTTCACCTTGGCATACAAGATCCGCGCCAGGTATCGGTTCTCGACAACCGAAACACCGTGCTCGCGGGCCAGCTCCCGAATCCTTTTGGCGAGCAGGTCCGCACCTTTTGCCACCACAATGGGGGCTTCATCCCGGTCGGGCTGGTACCGGAGTGCCACGGCGAAATGAGTGGGATTGGTCACCACCACATCGGCGGAGGGCACGGCGGCGCCCAAGCGCTGAGAGGCGAGCAACATGGCTTTTTCCCGTCGTTTGGAACGAACCTCTGGTGAGCCTTCGCGGTTTTTGAACTCGTCTTTGACCTCTTTGGGCGTCATCTTCAGATCTTCGAGATGTCTCCAGCGCTGATAGAGAAGATCGCTGGCACCGATGATGGCCAGCAGTGCCCCTAAGGCAAAGACGAGGACCAGTCCCATTTCGGCGAGCTCGGTGAGCCCTTGAGAGGGCGTCATAAAGACGAGGGTCGGAAAGACGTGCCAGAAACTACCGATGACCAGATAGCCGACGAAAGCTAAACCGGCGACTTTGGCGATACTTTTGGCGAATTCGGCAAAAGCCTTCACTCCACCGAACATCTGCTTGAATTTGGAGATCGGATTGAGCTTCTTGATGTCGGGTTTTAGAGGCTCAAAGGTGACGAGACTGCCCACCTGAGCGAAGGCTGATGCCAATACAAGGCCGCTGCTCATCAGCATCACCGCGCCCAGCGGAATGAGCACCAAAAACAGCAGGTCTGAACCGACGCCAGTCAGCGGTTCGTGAGCGCGGGCGATACGCTCGTAGCTTCGGTGGACGAGGAGAATGAGGCCTTCCGCCAGTGGGCCACCGAGGGCCAGAGCCGCCAATGCTGCCCCAAAGATCATGACCACACTGCCGATCTCTCGGCTAAAGGGAACCTGTCCTTTTTCTCGAGCCTTATTGATTTTATCCGGCGTCGCCGGCTCTGTTTTTGAGTCCTTTTCTTCGTCCTCAGCCACCTTCTACCCCCTCAGTGAAAGAGTTGGGTTAGGCGAGAGAGCGTTTGCTGAATGAAGGCGTTCGTCAGATCGGGAAGGGCCTGCATTTCCGCACCGAGGACGAGAAAACCAGCGACCATCGTGATGGCGTAAGCAATTTGAAAGATTTGGACCTGGGGTGCGACGCGAGCGAGGACGCCGAAGATCAAGTAGATCAAGGTTACACAACCGACCACAGGTAGGGCCAGCTTAATCCCGTTGCCGATGAGCGAGATCGCAGCCTCTCGGGGTCCCCAAAGCCAGAGTTCATAATGGGGGCGCCACTCCAGGCTGCGGACGAGGAGTTCGAGGATCACGAGATGGGCGTTGCTGACGAATAATAAGAGAATAGCACCCCACTGAAGCAGTCTTGAGAGCGGGTTGACTCGAGATCCGGAGGAGGGATCCACCACGGCCGCCATGCCTAGGCCCATGTTGACGCCTGCCACCTCCCCGCCGAAGTGAAAGCCGGCCACCGCGAGTTGGATGGCAAGGCCCAGGACCAGGCCGATGAGAAAGCCGCCGACGAGTTCAACGCCGATTTCGACGGGGCCCGTGCCCATGACCGCTGCGGGAGAACTCATTTGGATAATCCAAGCGAGCCACACAGCGAATGCGCCCCGCATCCGGAGTCCAGCACCCATTTGGGGCAAGGTAGGCAGAAGCATGATGAGGCCGACAAGACGGCTCAACACTGCACCGAATCCAACGATCCATTCGGGCTGAAGAAAGAAGGAGTTCATGGCCCGGCCACCGGGCCGATCAAGTTGAAGGTTTCGGTGACAAAACCCACCATCACATCCAAACTCCAGGGGCCGATGAGTGCGGCGAGGCCCACCACGGCCGCAACCTTGGGCACGAAGACGAGGCTTGGCTCTTGAAGCTGCGTGAGGGTCTGAAAGAGGCTCATGATAAGCCCGACCACAAGCCCGATAATGAGAAAGGGTCCGGCGATCTCCATCGATGCGATGATCGAGTTGGCCAAAATACTGATGACCATATCCGTCGACATCAGATGTCCATCCCGAAGCTTCGGCCCAGGTTTGCGACGATGAGATTCCATCCGTCGGCCAAGAGGAAGATCAGCACCTTAAAAGGAAGGGAGACCATCACCGGTGGCAGCATCATCATGCCCATGCTCATCAGGAGTGTTGCGACGACGAGGTCGACGATGAGGAAGGGGAGGGCGACGAGAAAGCCAATCTGAAAGGCCAGCTTGAGTTCGGAGAGCATGAAGGCCGGGATCAGGAGGTGAATAGGCACGTCATCCCGGGAGGTAGGGCGGTCGTAGTTGGCCATGCTAAAGACCGTGACCAGCTCTTTTTGTCGGGTGTGTACGAGGAGAAAGGTGCGGATCTCTTGGACCGTTATGTCCATGAGCTGGCTGTCGTTGATTTGCCCGGCTTGGTAAGGTGTGACTCCTTTTTCCCAAACCTGGGTGGCTGTGGGCGTCATGACCGCGGCGGTGAGAAAAAGGGCGAGGGAGACGAGAACCTGGTTTGGCGGAGAGCCCTGGGTTCCCAGGGCGGTCCGCAAGAAGGAGAAGACGATAATGATTCGGGTGAAGCTGGTGACGGAGATGATGATCGCCGGGGCCAGGGAGAGGACCGTCAGCACGCCCATGACCTTGAGGGCGTCGACGAAGTTACCGTCGCCGCCACCCAACTTCACGTTGAGTTCGGGCATCGTAATGGCTGGGCTTGGGTCGATTTGGGCCCAGGCGATGGTGGGCACCAAGAAGGCCATTGCAGCGAGAAGGGCCCTGATCATGACCGAGTCAGCCGACCTTCATCCGAATTTCAGCGAGCCGAGCCCGCAGGTCTTCGACCTCGGTAAAGGGTTGGGTCCGTGGCGGTGCTGCCTCCATCGGTGAGGCAGCCCGTGGGCGGGCTTCAGGCTGAACTCCAGCTGGCTGGGCCTCGTCATGGCGAACATGGGAGAGCCAACTCTCGATACGCTGGCCCGGATTATCGGCCACCAGGCGCCGGAGCCTAGCTAACTCGTCGTCCTGGCTCAGGCCGGTTTCTTCATCGAGGCGTGTGAGTAGGGTGGGGCCTGCGTCGGAGAGCCCAACCACCAGGACGGCCCCGCCCACTTCCAAGACGGCGACGGAATTCTTGGTATCCAGACGGGAACGACTCACCACTTTGAGGCCAAAAGCCTCTTCGTGCTCGTCCCGTCGGCGCCGGTAGAGGAAGAAGCCGATGAGACCAAAGAGGAGGAGGGCGACACCCGCGCCAATTCGCAACCATTGGCCCAGGGGGCTGGGGGGGGGCGGCGCCAGGGGGTCGGTGCCATCGGCTCCAGGTGTCGTTCCTTCGCCTGTTCCTGTTTCGCCACTGGGTGACGCTGCCTCCGGCTTGCCCCCGGCTGCGCTGGCCACTGCGGCTAAGGCGCCTGCTGCCGTTTTCTCTTCAGCCTCCTCGTCTGTTGTCTCCTCAGACTCTTGTTTCGCCGAGATTTTGACGGGGGGGAGGTCGATGGGTTGATAGTGATCATCCCCGTCCCGCGAGTGCTTCGGCGTGGTTCCGAGAAGCACGTCGGCCAGATCCCGGCTTGCGGTCGGATCGACCATGCGCAGGTACCAGACGCGCCGTCGGGCCAGAACCACCCCTTCATTCGCGACGGCCTTCGCATCGCGGTTCAACTGCAATGTGATCCGCCGGCCCCGCAAGCGCAGCCCGCGAACCATCCCGATCGGCTCCCGTTGCCCTGTCAGATGGGCCGGTGCCGGCACCGGTAGTTTGACGGTGATGCGTCGGCCATTGGGGACCACGGGGAGACTGCGACGACCCACTGGGTTCTTGAACGTGAGCACGAGCGCACTGCCTTTTTCTACCCGTACCAACTCGGCCCTCAGCAATTCTTGGGGCTGGGCGGCCAGGACAAGGGCGAAGAGGGCACTCATGGGAGCTTTCCTAGCCCTGAAATCCGATCCGCAGCGGACAGGATTTCAACGATGCGGACACCGTAGCGATCATTGACAACCACCGCCTCGCCGCGGGCTACGAGGCGGTTGTTCAAGAGGATGTCCAGTGGTTCACCACTGAGCTTGTCGAGGTCGATGACTGAGCCCGGGGCAAGCCCTAAGAGTTGTTGGATGGGCATCCGGGTCCGTCCCAGTTGGACGCTGACCTCCAGGGGGATGTCGAGAATGAGGTCAATGCCCTCAGTCTGTGGCTCCATCGAGCCCTGTTGTTCTTCCTCCGTCATCGCTCACTCCTTCGGTTTCGAGGAGTTCGCCGACCATGAAGCCTACGTGCTTCCGGTGAAGAACAGGGCGACCTTGCATCTTCGGTATGCCTTCGATCTCCATGACGAGAGGACTATCGGCCGGTCGATCGAGCATGATCACCGAGCCGGTCTCCAGCGAGAGGAGTTCTCTGATCGACATTTCCGCTTTGCCTAGATCCACCGCTCCATTGACGACAAACTCACCCATCTGCCGCTGCAAGGCTTGGGCCCATTCGTTACTCCGATGGTCCTGTTGCACTTGGATTCCGGCGGTGAGTTGCTTTTTATACGGCTCCAACGTGGTGAAAGGGATGGCCAGGTGAATCTTGCCCCGAAGGCTCGGTAATTCCACGTTATAGGTGGTGACCACGACGATGTCTTCGGGCTGGACGATCGCCGCATACTGGGGGCTGGATTCGGTCCGGATATACTCCAGATGAATCTTCATAAAGTTGTCCCAGCTTTCGGAGAGGTCACCCCCGAACAAGGCCACTAACTTGCGGACAAAGGTCAGTTCGATGGCGGTGAAGGTGTGGTTTTCAGGCCGGAGTTGACCCGAGCCGTGGCCACCAAAGAAGCCCTCGAGCATGGCGTAGAGAATCCGGGCTTCCACCGCGAGAAGGCAGACGCCCCAGAGCGGCTCAAGACGGACCAAATTCAAACAGGAGGGGACGGGCAAGTAGTTGAGAAACTCGCTCATCTTCATCGGCCCCGTACCATCATGATGAATACGGACCGGTCTGCGAATCATACCCTCAAGGCTTTGACCGAAGGCAACCCCCGTTCGTTCAGCGAGGGCCTCCAGACTGGGCATTTGCAGCTTCGTGATTCGATCGTCAGAGGTGAGGTCGCAAAGCTGGGCCTCACCACTGGCCTGTCGGCGCTCCGAAAGGCCGCCGGTATCACTGGTATCACCGGTTTCCACCTCATCGGTCTTGATGGCGGAGAGGAGGGCTTCGACCTCATCCTGACTGAGAATCTGCTCGGCCATTTTTACTGCACGAGAAAGACCGGGAAGACGACGGAGCGGAACATGGGGCCGTTGGCGTAGCGTTCCATGTCGTTGTTCAGTCGGGCCAGTAAGCGCTCGGCGATAAACTGGCGGTTTTGCGAGCCCACCGTCTCGTCGACGGTGAGGTCTGAGAGAAAGTTGTTGATCCGTGCTTTGACGGTCGCCTTCCGGGTATCTGCAATCGTCACCATTTCCTCAGAGGTCAGTTCGAATTCGAAGCTGACCTTGAGGTATTTATTTCCGTCGGGGACTCGGAGGTTAACGATCATATCTTCAATGGACCAGGGCGGGCCCACGGCTGTTGTTGGGGCCGCTTGCACAGGCGCTCCCGTCCCATCCATTGCCCCCGGTGGGGGTGGTGCCGTGTTGCTGCCACCGGTCTTGATGATACCGGTCGCAACGAGGGCGACGATGATGATCGCCAACATGTTGACACCAAGCATCGCCATGATCATGCCGTTGCCGGATTTGCCCTTTTCTTCTTCGATGTCTTCTTCTTCAGCCATCGGCTACTCCTCATTCACTGTATTGGGGCATGGTCAGCTTGATGCGGACTTTCCTCGGACCATTGGGTTCAGGGGTATAAACACTGACTCTAGAGCGGCCCACGCCAACACCGGATTGTCGTCGCAGGTGCACAGCGACCTGGCTGGATTTCTTTCCCGCCGCAAGCCATTGGCTCAAGCCGGTGCCGGTCGTTGGCATGCTGATGACCGAGCGAGCCCCCGACTCTACCATGGTATCGCTGATGAGTTGCAGTTTCGCTCGTGCCCGGTCGTCGAGTTGGTCTCGGCCGGACTTCGCAAAGAATTCTTCGTCTTCGTCGAAGGATAATTCCAAGCCGTCATCGAGCACGCGAACCTCCACGTCTTGCTGCATTTTACGATTGGCGAGCCGCTCTTCGAGGTGACGCCTTGCCGCATCGCTTTTTCCACGCCCGATCGTTCGCAAGTATTGCGCCATCGAAGCGGTCAGGGTGGTTTCAAAGGTTCGCAGCACCTTCACGGCTTTCACTGTTTCAGGTTTTTGGATGCGATCCGGATCACCTGCTTCGAGCACGCCATCGCCACCAGCAAGGATGTCGACGTCGGTGATCTCCTTGATCGCTTTCGAGTCGAGGCTGCTCATGGAAAAGAGCAAAACGAAAAAGGTCAGCATCAGGGTCAGTAGATCTGAAAAGGTCAGCATCCATGCCGTTGGGTCGGCACCTTCTGGCGGGCGAATCTCAACCTCTTGCTTTGCCATCAGTCTGTATTTCCCCAGATGAGTTCCACCCGCCGTCGGCGGTGGAAGTGGACCTTGGGATCAAAAGTTGGGTCGGCGGCCAGGCTTGGGCTCATCTCAACACCTCGCCCTTCGACAAAGAGCTTTGTCGGATCGACCCCTGCCGCGTTGACGAGGTAATTTCGCACCAAGAGGGCTCGGCGGATGCTGAGTTCCTGATTGCTCACGCCCCGCCCAGGTGTGCTTGGGTCCGAGTACCCTGCGATCGTCACGGGCTGGCCAATTTCAGCTATGATCCGGCCAATTTTGTTGAGTTCCTTGAACATGCGTGGATTCACCTTCGTGATGCCCGCACGGAAGAGAAGATCATCCCGTAGGGCGACCGTGAAACTATCGTCCCGCTCAAGAAACTCGATCCCTGGATCGAGCTGCTGGCGACTGAGAAAACTCCGATAGTTCTGGTTGGCCTTTTGCTGCTTGATCGCTGCCTTCTCGTGGACCCTGAGAACCTTTTCAGGCTCGATATTTTTGCCGCCAGAAAGGGGGCCGAAGGAGCCATAGAGGGAGGCGAGTGCCTTTTTGACCTTCAGGTTGTTAATGGTGGCCAGTGCATTCAGGACGATGAAGAAGGCCAGGACGATCATACTCAAGGCCGTGAACATGACGGTAAAACCGTTCACCTCATGGTCTGCGTAGATGACCTTCTTCTTTTTCTTCGCCATGGGTTCAGCATCACCCTGTTGCTAGGCTACCATAGCGCGAAGGGCGGCCCATGAAAAAGACCCGAAGGCCCCTGGCAGCAGTCTGTAGACTACTCGCTATTCGAACATATTCAGGCGGTCGTCGGGGTCGAGGATCGCATTGACCTTCTTTTCGACGAGGCGAGGGCTATCGCCGTTGGCAATACAGAGGACGCCGTAGATCATCAGTTCCCGACTTTTGAGCTCCTCGTCGCTGCGCATTTTGAGCTTCGTCGCCAGGGGTGTGAACAGCAGGTTGGCCAAGAGCGCCCCATAAAATGTTGTCAGCAAGGCGATCGCCATGGCTGGGCCAATGGTGGAGGGGTCGCTCATGTTCTGCAGCATCTGCACCAAGCCGATCAGGGTGCCAATGAGGCCCAGTGCTGGCGCAAAAGTTCCGCCGATAAGGAGCAGGTCACTGCCCTCTTTGTGGCGCTTCTTGAGATAATCGAGGTCGGTCTCAAGGATCTCCTCGATGGCTTCAGGGGGGTAGCCATCGATGGACATCTGCAACCCGTTGGCGAGAAAGGGGTCCGCGTTGTTGATGGCTTTCTCAAGCCCGAGGATCCCTTCTCGGCGGGCGATTTGGGCGTACTCAACCATGGATGCTGCCGAGCGGTTGAGGTCATAGCTGGGCTGCTTAAAGGCCTTGCTGGTGACGGCCATGATCCCTTTGAACTTATCAAGGCTTGTGGCCAGCAGCATGGCGCCGAAGGTACCGCCCAGGACGATCATGGCCGAAGCCATGTCTAGGAACGCCATGCCCCCGCCCATAGCGATGGAGCCGAAGACCAAACCAAAGGCGGTTACGCCACCGATGAGCGTCGCTAGATCCAAGGCCTAAGAAGCCTCCCCCTGTTCAGCCCTGTTAACCCAGCCTAGGGGGTCTGGCGAATCTTGAAGGCGTAAAGCTTCTTATCCGCGCTGGTAAAGAACAGCTCATCTTCGAATACCACAGGGTCCGACTCGATTTTGCCACCGGTCCGATACTTCCAATAGACGGTGCCATCGGAGCGCTTGATCGCATACATGTGCTGATCGTCCGTGCCGCTACCGATGAATACAAGGCTCTTGTAGATCACCGGCCGACCGCGGATCGGGCCCGTGGTTTGAAACTTCCAGCGGTTCACCGGCTTGGATTGGCAAATGCCAGCAGTACAAGCCACACCTTCGCCACATTCATCAGCTTTCGAGCAGGTCTTAGAAGGCTTAAAGGTGTTGATGTCCACCGCATGCAGAGTGCCATCGAGGTCACCGATGTAGAGGTCGTCCCCATCGATGGCCGCAGAGGAGTTCACCTCGTTGGTGATCTCTTCGTAGCTACTGACCACCGCGCCCGTCTTGACATCGAGGGCGTAGACTTTCCCGTTGATGGGCTTCTTGCCTCCCAATCGGCCGTTGCTGCCAATAAAGATCATGCCGTTGTGGAGCACTGGGGTCGAGGTGACGTGACCCACCAGGCGGGTACGCCAGCGGAGTTTGCCGCTTTGTAGGTCAATGGCGTAGACGTGCCAGTCCATGTTACCCAAGACGACGAGATTCTCCTCGGGAACCACAAGGGGGGATGAGTAGGCGAAATCGCCGGGGGGCCATTCCCAGGCTTGGCTTTCCAGGTCTCGACAGGCTGCATCTTTACCGCACTTCGAATCGATCTGCTTCTTGCTGGGCGGGTGGGGAGGCATCGGCTCTCTGCCGAGTTGCTCCATGCGCCACCTCCAGCAATCCGGTGGGGCCGAGCCGGCGGCGTCTGCCTGGGCTTTGGCCTCCTCGCACTGGACCGTGACCTCGTTGATCTTCTCCGCATCCCCTTGGTCGGACTCTTGAGTGAGCATTTTCGTGGCCCAATGGGGCTCATTTGCCCAGTCAGCCTTCTTCTTCAGGTATTCCGCAACGACCGGGAGGGTGGGGGGCCCGGGGAGATCTTCTTCGGTGGCGCCAGGAAAGCGCCAGTTCCCCTTCCCCTTGTCGATGGTCATGTTGTAGACGTGACCGTCGTAGCTGGAGAAGATGACATTGCCCTCATGGGTGGTTGGATCGGATTTGATCCGGGCAGCGGTCGCATACTCCCATCTCGGGGTGCCCTTGGTCGTGACGGCGTAAAAGTTCCCGTTCGTCGAGCCATAAAGGACCGTGTCCTTGTAGAAGGTCGGACCACCGACGACGTCCATACCCTGCTTGTCGACCCGCCAGACGTGCCCACCTTTGCGGTTAATCGCATCTAAGCCGACTTCCGTCCCGAAGTAGACGCGATCCTTAAGCACCAACGGCGTCGAGACAGACGGTGCTTTCGACCGATAATCCCAACTCTTGGTAATCGGTGCGCTGTCACATGCAGTGACGAGGAGAAAAGGGGCGGATAGAATCACCGAAAAGCGCTTCATCAACCTCGGTTCCTTTGAAAATTTATTGTCGCGCCGCCTTATCACGCGCGAAACGTATTTTGGTCAATGGGGGACAGGTTGGGTTCTTGCCCTGAGGGCGATAAGACAGCCCGATTCTAAACGGAAATCCTCCTGTAGAGCCTCCGGGATGCCATCCCTTCCCTTTGGGTCGATAACGGCCAGGTTGGCCAAGCACAGGCCAGCCCGGCGCAGGATGCGGGGAGCTTGAAAGGGATCATGAAACAAGTCCCACAGGGCCTCGGTCTCATCCTCAGCCGCGGTGCTCTCAAGTAAGTCGATGCCTTCGAGAATGACATCATCACTTCGATCCTGGAGGGCGATAATACCGGCCCGCCTGGCCGCGTCGCCCCCTAGTTCCCGGAGTGCAGAAAGCAAATCGACTTTAGCATCGGCTGCTCGATGGTCATCGATCCGCCGCTCGAGTGCTTCCATGACCAGAGCTTCGTAACCCTCGGCCGACATGGTTTGCTCGGCTGCTTCGAGGGCCTTCGAAAGGCGGTCTTCGGTCAGGATGATTTGGCGCAAAGCAACCATCATATCCTCGTCGTCGCCCCGCTCGATGACCCGCTCTGCGAGCCAGTCCTTTTCGACTTCATCATAGTGGACCGAACTGGCGTTGACACCGAAACGACTCAAGAGCGCCGCATAGGCTTCTGGGGTGCCGATGTTGATGAGCTTGATCATCGCCTCTTTGCGATTCTCGTGCTGGCTATAGGGCTCTCGCACCTGCTTGCGCAGGCGATCAATCTTGCTGCCAAATAAACCAAAGATCAAAGCACACCCTCCCTTGGTCTGGCCCACCGAATAGGCAGAGCCGACCGCCCTGGCAAGGACGACCGAAGTGAGAAGCGCATCGGGGCTTGCCTTGGGCTGCCTCAAGAACTTAGGTCCGTAGAGGAGGTCAGACATGCCGCTCTTGCTTGCGATTTTGAGTCTGCCACTTCTTGCCATCAGCTACCAATATACCGATGACACGGGGACCATTCAGGTTGTCGAGACGAAGGAGGAGGTGCCGCCTCGTTTTCGTCGCAGCATGAAGATGATTAGCGAGGATAGCCATTCGGCCGTAGGTGTCGCGAGCGAGGCGAAGCCCAGCGATGATGTCGACGTGCGGGATGTGATCGATGATGCCCTAGCGAAGCAGAAGCCCGGCAGCACGGATAAGATCATCACCTTTGAAGCACTGGCGAAGAAAAAGGGAGAGACGGCACCGAGCGTCAAGGAACTGAAGGAACGAGCCCGGGCCGAGGCCCCCGCCAAGAACCCGGCCGCTCGCGGGGTGAAAAAGGCCGAGCCCGACACGCCCGCTCCGACGTGGGCCGGGTACATCCCTCTGCTTGCCGGCCTCGCCCTGGCCTTCATCGGAATCGCTAAGCTCCGGGGCTTCATGCGCCTGGCGAGTATCGGACTGGGACTCGTGTTGACCCTCTTCGGTTTCGTTCGAGCTTTCCCTGAGTCACCGGCGGCAAAGCAGGTGAGCGCGAAAGTGGACGAGGTCGTTGAAAAAACGGGAACGAAGGAGGCGCTGGAGTCGGCCCAGGAGACGGTCTCAAAACCCTTTTTAGCCCCCCTGGAGATGGTGGGCAAAACCAAAGACGCTATTCGCCAAGCTGAGGAAGCACAAAAGGCGAAGATCAAAGCGCTCGACGAGCTCACTGGGGATGATTGAGTCACAGTGATCAGGTTTTTCATTGTGATGATTTGCCTCGTGGGGTCGGCCTGCTCCTGTGATGGGGAGCGGCGCGCAAAAAAGGCGGAGGCGAAGGCCCGTGTTGGCGCCAATGTGGGCCATAGTCCGCTTCACCAAGCCGCAGCCGAGCGCCTTGATCACTCCTTGCTTCCCGGTGATCGCACGCTCTTTTCAAGACTCGCATACATGCCGTTTCAGGAGGCTCGGTTGCGGCTGGGTCAATCCTTGACCTGGCAGGGGGATGCCCGCCTCAGCTTCACCGTCGCTGGGGGACCCTCGCTTAGCCTCACCGAAGAGGCAGAAATCCAAGACAATCCAGAAAAGGACGCCCTCGATGTTTTGGTGAAGAACGATGGTGGCTTCGCCCAACGAATCATTTATTCCAATGGGATGCTTTATCGCCGCTACAGTCAGGGGCGCTTTATCGCCCAACGGGACTTGGATGGGCAGCGCTGGGACCATGCGGATCAGGCCTTCGGTTTGGCTGCGATGGGGCTCGATCTCGTTGGGCATCTCATCAAGTTGGGCCCGGCGAAGCCAGCGGATGCCCTTGGGCGCAACGTGATCTGTCTGCCCTTCGAAGCCAGCGACAAGCCCCTTGGCTTTCAAGTTGAAACCCAGCCTCAACGGCGAAGCGGAGCGGACCTCAAGCTGTGGCGGAAAGGTCTCAAGCTCGAGGAGGTGAAAGGGGCTCTTTGTATGGATCCCAAAACGGGTGCGGTGGTCAGCAGTCGTCTCAGTTTTCGGGCTTCTCGGCAGGTGGAATCCGGGCAGACCGCCTACCTGACGATGGACGTCAAAGCGGGCTATACCTCGATCGGTCCACCAGGGCCCCTAATTCAGGCGCCCGAAGATTACCTTGAGAGTTTAAAACGGGCCCGGCGGGCCCGGCCAGCCACGGGCTTTCTTGATGGGGGGCCCGTGAAGGCGACCCATCTCCCAGACGCGGGATGAAACCCCTGGTCATTAAACTGGGTTCGGCTTTGCTGAGTGATACAGCCGGCCAGTTTGACGAGGCAGTCCTCGAACCCCTGGCTCAGGCTGTGGCCCAACGATGGGAAGAAGGTCAGCCCAGCCTTGTGGTTTCTTCCGGTGCCGTGGCCCTTGGGCGCCCGATGCTCCGGGGGAGCGGAGGCGCCGCTTTGGTTCGTAAGCAGGCGTCTGCAGCGGTGGGGCAGGCCCGCTTAATGAGTCGCTACCGTGAGGCCTTTGAAGTCTACGGCCTGCAACCAGCCCAAGTCCTGCTTACCCCCTCGGATATCCAGGACCGCGGGCGTTACCTTCAAGCCTGTGGTGTTTTGCGCTTGCTGCTCCAGAGCGGGATCGTTCCTGTGATCAACGAGAACGATGTCGTTTCGGATGAAGCCCTTCGCTTTGGCGACAACGACCGCCTCGCCGTTGAGGTTGCGGCCATGGTGGAGGCCGGTCAGTTGATCCTGATGACGGTGGAAGATGGCGTTTACGACGCCGACCCGCGGACGAACTCCGAAGCTCAACGCCTCCATCGTTTGGAGACGATCAGCGAGGAGTTGATCGCGGCGATGGGGCCACCGGGCGCGCTTGGCTGTGGCGGCATGGGGAGTAAGTTGCGTTCGGCCCGCCGCGCGCAGGAGCAGGGGATTGAGGTCATCATCGCCTCGGGCCGGCTTCCCGATAACTGGACCGCTGTGATGAGCGGCTCCGCCTTTGGGACGGTCATTCCAGCCCAGGGCCGTCAACGGCCCGCTCGCCGCGATTGGATCGCCAATACCCTTGAGCCAGCGGGAGCACTGCGGGTCGACGCGGGGGCTCAACAGGCCCTGGAAACCGGAGGTGCCTCACTGCTTGCGGTCGGGCTCGCTGGAGTGGAGGGGGATTTCCGCCGGGGCGACAGTGTGGTGCTTAAGGGCCCGGCTTCGGAGCTTGAACTTGGCCGGGGACTGATCCGACTCGACCGAGGGGCACTGGATGAGCTATTACGGCAGGGCGAATGCACGGATCAGATCTTGATTCACAGGGATGATCTCGTGATGAGGAATCGCTAGGAGGCGCCATCGATATCATCGAGCAAGCGAAGCGGCTGGCCAATGAGGCAGACCAGATGAAGGGTGAGGAAATCAATCTGATCGATGTCCGTGGTCGCTGTCCCTACACAGATATTCTCTTGCTCGTCTCCGGGACCTCAGATCGTCATGTGAATGCCTTGGCCGAGCGACTGGCTCGGGTTGCATCGGATGTGGGGCTTGAGCGTCTGGGCAAAGAGGGGGGCGAGCAGGGTAACTGGGTCTTGCTCGATCTCGGTGATGTTATTGTCCATCTCTTCTACCGGCCGGCCCGGATGTACTACGACATCGAGTCACTCTGGGCTGATGCCCCTCAGGTCCCCTTCGAAGCCCCTTCGCCCGCGGCCTGAGTCGAGCGTTGGGATCACCTGATCCAAATAATTCTGGAGCCGACGTCGATCTGGGATGGCCAGAGCCTGCTCGGCGATCATCTCAGCATCTTTCATGGCGACGTTCTTGAGAAACCGATTCATCTCTTGCAACTCGGCCGGGGGGAGGCTGAGGCGCCGAGCCCCAAATCCGAGCAGCAAGACAGCGCCCGCCTCCGTGGCTGCGAAATCTCCACAACAGGTGCAATCAATGCCGGCTTTGCGGGCCGCATCGTAGACATGGTGAATCGCTGCAAGCACGGCCGGGTGACGAGGGTCAGCCGCTTCGGAGAGTTCGGGGTTCTCCCGGTCCACAGCCAGCAGATACTGGACGAGGTCGTTACTTCCTAAGCAAAAGAAATCAGCCACTGCCGCGAGTTCATCGATGTGAAAGATCGCCGCAGGCAACTCGATCATGACCCCAAGTTGATAGTGTTGTCCCCGCTGACAGCCAAGTTGGTTGGCGATGCTCTCGATCCTCGTTTTTGCCCAACGAAAGCTATCGAGACCATCAACCATGGGAAGGAGAATACCCAGCCGCTTGCCGGCGGAGCGGGCCGAGGCGACCAAGCAACGCACTTGGCGCTCGAAGACAAGTGGCTCTCGTTGGTAGCGCCGCAGCGCCCGTAGTCCCAGGGCGGGATTCGCCTCCCGTCGGCCCAAACTAGGCATCTTGTCACTGCCGAGATCGAAGGTTCGAACCGTGACGCTCGGCATGCGTTGCAGGAGCAACTCGTAGGTCTCACACTGGAGCCCTTCGCTGGGCTCTTTGCCGTCACGCCAAAGAAACTCACTTCGGAAAAGGCCGACGCCCTGAGCACCCTGTGCTTCGGCCAGATCCAAGGCCTGGCGTACATCCACGTTGGCGAGCAAGGTGATGGCTTCACCGCATAGGGATTGGGGGGCCTCACTCCCGAGGTCGCTGATACCCTGACGTGTTTGGAGAGGTTCTAGATCGGTCGACTCCGGGTTTCGAACCAAGAGGCTCCGGTCGAGGTCGAGGAGCAGGTCGTCACCATCCGCAAGAAGGTTGAGCGCACCATCTACGCCCATGAGCGCAGGACAATCAAAAGCCCGGCAAAGCAATGCCAGGTGGGAGGTTGGCGAGCCGCTTTGAACCACGATGGCAGCAATACCCTGATCCAGTAGCTCCAGTGCCTGATGGGGACCTAGATCATCGGCCACGACGATCATCGATTCGAAGTCCTCCGATTCCATCGGGGGCACCGATCTACGCTCTAGTTGGGCCACCAATCGACGGCCGACTTGGACAATGTCGACCTGCCGTTCGGCCAAGTAGGGAACGCCAGCGTCGTGGAATTCCTGACCGACTTGATCCAAGACCTGATCCACAGCCCAACTCGCATTGATCCCCTGACTGCGCATGAGGCTGACCACCCGACCCCGCAACTCGGGGTCTCGTACCAGCGTGATGTGGGCTTGGAGGACTTCTGCGGCCTCCCCGGTGAGACCGGAGCGGTTGGCGATCTCCTGTGCGGCCATTTGGAGTTCGTGAGCCACCACATCGACGGCCCGGTCAAACCTCTGGATCTCAGGCCCCAGATCGACGGTATTGAGGTGTCGGTGACTTGCCTCTCGATCACCGGAATCCAGGCGTCGAGCTCGGCCCCGAAGGGCACCAATACCAATGGGTTGACCCGTCAGGGCAACGCGCCAGGGCGCGGTCAATTGGCTTCGCCGAATCGATCCTCGATCAAGGTGGCAACGGCATCGAGGATGTCTTGACTGGTTTCGCCCTCCACTTCGATCTCAATCGCTGTCGATTTGGGGGCGGACAGCGTCAAGAGGCCCAGGATGGACTTGCCGTTCACTTCCCGATCGCCATAGCGGACCCAAACATCGCCTTCGGCTTGGCTGAGTAGGGAAACCAGCCGGGCAGCAGCCCGAGCGTGTAGTCCGAGTTGGTTTTTAAGGGTAAATGTTTGTGCGATTTTCATGGGTCTAGAGCCGGGATCTCACCGGTGCCAAACTCGTGGCGATGGCGCTTGAGGCTGCCCCCCGCATCCACCACAGCGTGGCGTCCTTTTTTTGCGATTGCCGGTGCGAGTTCGGCGACAGTGCTGCACTCTTTTCGTAAGCCATCCAAAGCCAACATCATGGGGAGGTTTGCGCCGGAAACAACTTCGACGCGACCTGGTTCCAATTGGGTGAGTGCCAAGTTGTGGGGTGTGCCGCCAAAAAGGTCGGTAAGGATGAGCACCTGCTCCCCATCCAATCGGCTGAGGGTACGTTCCAATTCAGACAAGTGTTCTTGGGGGCTGGCTGCAGGGTCGAGGTCCAGTGCGTGAAAGTCCTCGAACTCCCGGCCGAGAATCCAGCGAGCAGCTTCACTCAGAGCGTTCGCAAGGGGGCTGTGGGTGACGAGGAGTACGGAGACCAAGGATTTCCTCCCAGGGGGCGGGGCCCCGTAACACGGACCGGCCGAGCCCTAAAGGGATTTGGGTGCCGGTGTTTCTCGATGTCGCAGGTCAACACTGATGCCCTGTTCTTGTAGGCGTTCAGCGAGGGCCCGAGCCAGGGTGACCGATCGGTGCTGTCCGCCGGTACAGCCGAGTCCAATGGAGAGATGAACCTTCCCCCGTGCCTCGAAAGCCTGATGCTGCCACAGGAGTGACTCGGTAAACTCATCAAGCCATCGTCGGGCGTCTTCTTGGCCCATGACGTAGTCATAGATTGCGGCATCGTGGCCGGTTAGCGGGCGGAGTTCGAGATCATAGTAGGGGTTGAGGAGGAACCTCAAATCCGCACAGATGTCCAAGTATGTGGGAATCCCATACTTAAAGCCGAAGCTCATAAGCGTGACTCGCAGACCCTGCTGTAGATTCTGACCAAAGACTTGAACCACCCATTCTTTGAGTTGGCTGGCCGTCATCTTTGTCGTGTCGAGACAATAGCTTGCGGCCTCCTTGAGGGGTTGAAGGCGGCTTTGCTCGAGTTCTAGGGCTTCCTTGAGGGTTTTTTCCTCGGCGCTGTTGGGGTGCCGACGTCGAGTGACTGAATACCGCCTGAGTAGTTCTTCGTCACTGGCCCGCAAGAAGACCAAGTCGCTGAGTTCGGCGTGATTTTGGTTCTGAAACCAGGTCATGGACTCGAGATCATCCACTCCACTGGCGTCCAAGCCGATGGCTTTGGGGGCGTGGGGGTCGATGGTGCGAGCCCAGGATAACCACCCGTCGACAAGGGGTACAGGGAGGTTATGGACCACCCGGTAGCCCAAGTCCTCTAGCCGGTTTAAAACCGTCGACTTCCCACTCCCGCTGAGTCCGGCAACGACCACGAGGCGTTCCGCGGTCATAGGGGCATCCTCCATCCGATCTAGCCTCTCAAGCAGCGTTCTCTACATGCGTTGCTTTGCTTGTTCTAAGCGTTGCCTATGGGCTCATCACCAGCGGTATCGATGAGTCCGAGTTTGCCTTCATCCATGCGGTAGAGCACTTTGATCTGCCGACTGTCCGCATCGACAAAGACGAGGAACTCTCGGTGCAGGAGGTCCATCTGCATAATGGCCTCTTCCGTGGTCAGTGGCTTGGCGTCCACCAGCGTTGTCCTGACGACTTCCGGCTGTTCCTGCTCTGAGACTTGGCCATCGACGTCGTCGGGCTGTTCCAGGGTGTGCAGCGCCACCTGTTGAGCGGTGGGGGGCTGAATAAACCGTCTGAGCTTACCTTGGTAGCGACCCAATTGCCGCTCGATCTTTGCGATCGCCCGGTCAATGGAGTTGTACATGTCCGTTGAAGATTCCCTTCCACGCATGTTCACGCCGCCAGAGCGTAACTTGATATCGGCCATGTGATGGTGGCGCTCGACGCTCAGAATGACTTCAGCGGCACTCTCTTTGGCCAGTTGTTTTTCGATGCGGCCAATGCGCTCGCTGGTATAGCTCTTGAGTGCGCTCGTAGGCTCCATATGGCGGAATGTGACTTGGACTTGCATCGATTTTCTCCTCTTCTATCGCTGATTGGCAGCGATGCATTATCTCCGGACCCGACGCTTTCCTGCCGCGGGGATTCGGAGTTGTTCACGATATTTGGCGACGGTTCGCCGGGCGATGTCGATTCCTTCCGCTCGAAGCAAGCGGACCAGGTCGGAATCGCTGTAGGGCTTGGTGCAATCTTCCCGGCCCACGATGGAGCCGATTCTTTGTCGGACAGCCTCGGCGCTGACGTCTTCGCGCCCGCCGAGACTTTGGATTCGCGCGGAAAAGAAATACTTGAGTTCAAAAAGCCCCTGGGGGGTTTCAGCGTACTTGTTTGAGGTGACTCGGCTGACGGTGGATTCGTGCATGCCGATGTCTTCAGCGACATCCTTGAGCACCAACGGTTTTAGATGGGCTGGACCCCGCTCAAAGAAATCCCTTTGGAAACGAAGCAGGCTCGTGACCACTTTCCGAATAGTCTGTTGCCGTTGCAGAATCGACTTCGTCACCCACTCGGCCCGACGGAGTCGCTCAACGACATAGTTACGTTCTTCGCCGGCTAATCGCCCACTACGATAGGCTGTTTGGTAGTATTTGCTCACCCGAAGTCGCGGCATGCCGTCTTCGTTGAGATGGACAACCCACTCTCCCCCTTGCTTGAGAATGCAGACGTCGGGGGTGATGAAGGGGTTGCGTTCGGTTTCACTGTTCGTAAATGGGCGGCCCGGGCAAGGCTCAAGCATGCTGATCAATTGCTTGGCTTCTTCGAGTTCTTCCACGCTCACTCGGGCGCTGCGGGCCAACTTGCGAAGATCTAATGAGCCCAAATCCTCAAGATGGTCGGCCACCAGTCGCCAGGCAAGGTCACCTTCGTGGCCGGCCAACTGGAGTTGAAGGAGCAGGCACTCTCTCAAGTCGAGGGCGCCAGCCCCTAAAGGGTCCATCAACATGATCCCTTGACGGACCGCTTCTGCTTGGTCGCCATCAAGGGCCTCGGCGGCGACAAAGGCGTTCCAGCCCTCCAAGCCGTCGGTGAAATAGCCTCGATCATCCAGGTTGCCGATGATTTGGACGCCCAGGGCGAAGTCCTCTGGGGTGAGCGGTTGCATCCGAAGTTGCCAAACCAAGTGCTCGGAGAGGGTGTCCTCCCGGGTCAGCGTTTGATCATAACCTGGGAGGTCGTCTTGGCGGCTTGGCGGCGCTGGGCGAAGGACGCGGTCGTTTAAGTCGACCCGGTTCCAGTCGATCTCGGGCTGGTTCTCCGTCGCTTCGACTCGCTCTTTGCTCGTTTCGGAAATGGTCGACTTTTCCTGCAGCGCGCCTTCGTAGTTGGCCTCCTCAAGAGAGACCTCTTCTGGCCTGTCTTCATTCCTTTCCAGGGTGGGGTTTTCCTCGAGTTCCTTGGCGATAAACTCGCTGAGTTCGGCCCGGTTGTACTGCAAGAGTTTGACGGCCTGCTGGAGCTGCGGGGTCATCCGCAGTTGCTGGGATACCTTCAGGTTTTGCTGCAGGGAGGGATACACGTGGGTTCTAGAGGACCTCCACACACTATGATGGGGCCCGAGGGACCTGATGGCAAGCCCCCCGGCCGTAATTTGCCTCTACTCGGGCCCTAAATAGGCAGCACGGACGAGGGGGTCCGAACTCACGGTCTCCGGTGCACCGCTGACGAGGACTCGGCCTTCATTCAAGATCGAAACCTGATCACAAATGGCAAAGGTTGCCGCAACGGCGTGGTCGGTAATCAGGACCGCCAGCCCCGTGCTGGCCAGCTTCTGAATCTCTTCTTGCAGGGATGCAACGGCCACCGGGTCAACGCCAGCAAAGGGCTCATCAAAGAGCAAAACCTTGGGGTTCACCATCAGCGCCCGGCCGATCTCGGCTCGCCGCCGCTCGCCGCCGGAAAGGGTGTGATCCTGGGCGTGTTCCACCCGGCCAAGATCCAAGCGCTCGAGCAAAGCATCTGCCCGCTCCCTCGCCTCATCCTTGCGAATGCCACCGAGGGCCGCCGCGGTCAGCAGGTTCTCCCGGACGCTCATGCCGGGAAACAGGGAGCATTCTTGGGCCAAATAACCCAAGCCTGCCCGTGCTCGGCGGTGCAAGGGCCAGTCGGAGACATCCTTTCCATCGAACTCGATTCGCCCCTGCTCCGGGCGCAACAGCCCCGCAATCAAGCGAAAGGTCGTCGTTTTTCCTGCCCCATTGGGGCCAAGCAAGCCCACAGTTTGACCAGGCTCTAAGGTGAGATCAACACCATCCACGACGCGGCGGTTGCCGAAGCGGCGAACAAGACCTTTGGCGAGAAGAAGACTCAAGGAGAGGTTTCCTGCCACTGGCCTTGGGCGCCACCCTCTACGAGCACCTCGTCTTTATCGAGCAGGAAGATGACTCGCTCGCCGGCTAGTTTGGCGAGGCCCCGCTTGAGTTGGGCTTGGCCTTTGAGGACCACCCGAGCCTGGTCTCGTTCGTAGTCTGCCCGCTGACTGGTGGCCTTCTCCTCATTGCGGGTGAATTGGACGGCGCCGACACAGGAGAGCCGAGAGATCGTTCCCTTGTCGTCAAAGATCACGGTGAGTTCTTTACAGCGCAGATGAGCATCGCCCCGACGCACCTTCACCTTGCCCTTGCAACTGGCAACTCGCATCGCCTGGCCGTAGCGGCATTTCTCGGCGGTGAAGGTCACCGGCGGGGGAGGCGTCGCTGGGGTCGCAAACATCCAGGCCATGAGCATGATCATTTAGTCCTCCTTTTTCGCCGCGAGGATCTTATCGCAGACTTCTCGCACGGCACCGTAGCCCCCCGCGGCCTCGCAGACATAATCCGCGACGTCGAAGAGTTCGCCGTGGGCATTGGCTGGGACGCAGGCGATGCCCGATCGCTTCAATGCGGGGAGATCGAGGAGGTCATCGCCGATGTAGGCCACCTGCTCCTCTTTGCACTGGAAATGAAAGCAGAGGCGACTCAGGGCCTCGGCTTTCTCGTGACAACCCTCAATGAGTCGGTCGATGCTCAATTCCTCGGCCCTTTGGCGGGTGGCCGCATCGGCCCGGCCGGTAATCCAGCAGACCTTCACGCCGGCTCGACGGAGGCGAACAATACCGGAGCCGTCCCGAACGAAAAACCTTTTGAGAACGCCGCCAGCGCCATCGAAGAGCACATGTCCATCGGTGAGGACACCGTCGACGTCGAGGGCGAGCAGCGCCACCTCAGACCAGGGAAGGACCTTCATTTGAGGCTCTCAGCGATGGCTGAACAGGATGCAAGCAGTTGGTCTAGGAGGTCGAAATCAAGAGCGTTGGCCGCATCGGAACGGGCCTCGTCAGGACGGGGGTGAACCTCGGCAAAGATCCCGTCGATACCGACGGCCATCGCAGCCCGGGCAAGGGGAAGGGCCAGGCGCCGGTCCCCCCCGGTGACACCTGAAGCGCCGGCGGGACGTTGGGCAGAATGGGTCGCATCGAAGATGAGGGGTGCCTGGGCTCGAAGTTCGGCAAAACCCCGGTAGTCGACCACGAGATCGCCGTAGCCAAAGCAGCTTCCCCGCTCGGTGACAAGAACCGAGTCATTGCCGCTATCTCGGATCTTCCCGAGGGCGTTCTTCATGGCTTCAGGCGCGAGGAATTGACCCTTTTTGACGTTGATGACCCGACCGGTGGCCGCCGCCGCTTCTAAAAGGTCAGTTTGGCGACATAGGAAGGCGGGGATCTGAAGGATGTCGACCACTTCCGCCACCGGATCACATTGCGTTGGTAAGTGTACATCGGTGAGCAGCGGCAGCCCGGTTTGACGGCCGACTTCGGCGAGCCATTTGAGTCCCTGCTCAAGCCCAGGACCTCGAAAGCTGTCCCCACGGCTTCGGTTGGCCTTATCGAAGCTGGCCTTGAAGACGGGATTAAAGCCGTACCGCCGGGCCGATTCAGCGATGTGATGGGCTGTTTGCAGGGCCATGTCCAGATCCTCGAGAACACAGTTTCCTGAGATCAAAAGGGGAGGAGCCCCGGGACCGACGGTTTGTCCTGAGAACTGCACAGTCATGGGACCACCTGCTCGACGGAGGCGCCAATGAAGTCTCGGAAGAGGGGGTGAGCTTCACCGGGGCGACTCTTAAACTCCGGGTGAAATTGGCAGGCGACGAACCAGGGGTGCTCCTTGAGTTCGACCAACTCGACCAGGCCCGTTTCGGGATTCACCCCAGAAACCACCAGACCGGAAGCCTCCAGTTGACTCCGATATTGATCATTGAATTCGTAGCGATGACGATGCCGTTCATCGATCCGATCTTCACCGTAGGTGGTGGCCGCCCGACTGCCCGGTTTGAGATCGCAGGCAAAGGAGCCCAAACGCATCGTGCCGCCGAGATCAGCGACCTTTTTCTGTTCTTCCATCAAATCGATGACGGGATGGGGTGTGTCCGGCTGCAGTTCTTTACTTCCCGCCGCCTCGAGGTCGGCCTTGTTGCGGGCAAATTCCACAACGGCGAGCTGCATGCCCAGACAGATCCCCAGGAAGGGTTTGTGCTCCTCTCGGGCGTATTGAATCGCTCGAATCTTCCCCTCACTACCCCGCTCACCGAAGCCACCGGGCACCAGGATGCCATCGACGTCATCCAGAGGGCTCGTGTCATTCTCGATGACGCCGGCGTCAAGATAGCGCAGGTCGAGGGCCACATCGTGGTGCATCCCGGCATGGGTGAGCGCTTCATTCAGGCTCTTATAGCTCTCGATCAAATCGACGTACTTCCCGACCACGCCGATCGTAACCCGGCCATTGGCCGGTTCTGTGAAGCTTTTGACGACCCGCTGCCAGGTGTCGAGCCGGGGTGCGGCCGTCCAGATATTGAGTTGGTCGCAAATCAGAGAGTCGAGCCCTTGGGCGTTGAGAACCAAGGGGAGTTCGTAGATGCAGCGAACATCGTAGGCGCTGATCACCGCCCGAGCGGGCACGTTGCAGAAATCGGAAATTTTGGATTTGAGCTCTTCGGGGAGCGGCTGTTCGCTTCGGGCCAGGAGCAGATCCGCTTTGAGCCCGATACTCAGCAACTCTTTGACACTGTGTTGGGTGGGTTTGGTCTTCAACTCGCCAGCCGCGTTGATCCACGGCACGAGCGTTAAGTGGACGAGGACGGTGTCGTGGGGGCCTTCCTCGTTGCGGATCTGACGGATCGCCTCAAGAAATGGCAGGCTTTCAATATCGCCCACCGTACCGCCGATTTCGACGATGCAGACGTCGGCGCCACTTTCTTCCGCCGCCCGGCGAATCCGTCTTTTGATCTCGTCGGTGATGTGGGGAATGACCTGAATGGTTTTGCCCAGGTATTCCCCCCGCCGCTCTTTGGAGATCACCTCCCAGTAGATGCGTCCGCTGGTCAGGTTGTGGTCCTGGGTCATGCGGGAGTGCGTGAAGCGCTCGTAGTGCCCAAGATAGAGGTCTGTTTCCGCGCCGTCATCGGTGACGAAGACTTCCCCGTGCTGCAGCGGGCTCATGGTGCCCGGATCCACGTTCAGGTAGGGGTCCATCTTCATGTTGGTGACGGTCAGGCCCCGCGCTTCCATCAGCGCACCCGTGGAGGCGGCCGCCAGGCCTTTACCCAGGCTGGAAACCACACCTCCGGTGAAAAATAAGTATTTCGGACGGCGACTCATTTGGTTCTTCCCATCAGTCGGGCTCGGACTCGAGCCAAGTCTATTTCCGTGTCCACACCCCGGGCCGCTTGTTCGACGGGCCGCACTGCGATGATCAGGCCGTGTTCGAGCAGTCTGAGTTGCTCTAGGCGTTCAAGGGATTCAAGAGCGGTGGGTGGCTGGCTGAGAAAGTCGTCTAATGCGGCTCGGCGGTACGCGTAGATGCCGAGGTGACGAGACGCAGCACTGCGAACGGGGCCAGCATTGCCAGCGAGCCAAGACCGCAGATCTTCCCGGTCTGCACCGAGGGGGCCGCGGCTGAAATAAAGAGCCCGTTGGTCTTGGTCGCAAACCACTTTGACACAATCGGCATCCATGAGCTCCCCTTCTTCAAGAGGGCTCGAGAGGGTGCTGACCGCAGCCTGCCGGTCTTCCCGCAACCCTTCGATGCAGCGCAGTAGATGGGCAGGGTCGGTTTCTGGCTCATCCCCCTGCAGGTTGACGATGATATCTCCCGGGCGGTTCCTCAGCGCAGCCCCGATTCGATCGCTGCCGCTGGGAAGGTCGCTTGGCGTCATGACAGCCTCCGCACCCCAGGCCTCTGCGGCCGCCTTAATCTCCTCGTGATCCGTGGCCACGAGCACCTGATCGATCGCTGAGCAGGCCTGGGCCGCCGCGATGGTGTGGGCGATGAGTGGTTTGCCGGCGATGGGGAGGAGGGGTTTGCCCGGAAGTCGCTCCGAGCCGTGTCGGGCCGGGATCACAGCGACGACGAGGTCAGCCA
>PBND01000013.1 GCA_002722845.1 Myxococcales bacterium
ACATCGGTGGCCGCGGCGTCTGGGGTCGCTGTGAAGGTCAGCAACTCCCCCAGGCCAACGAGCGCTGCAACGAACTCGACGACAACTGCGATGGCCGGGTGGATGAAGGCGTCCAGTCAGCCTGTGGCAACTGCAATCCCCACTGCTACGCCGGTGGCGCAGGCCCGGAAAATGGCGAGCCCTTTGAAGAGCCCAATGAGGGCAATGGAAGCGGCGTGGGTCTTGATGAAGACGGAAACCTCATCCTCAACCGAGAACAAGTTCGCTTCGAATACCTCTGGATTGCCAATGCCGGTGAAGGCACCCTTTCTAAAGTGGACACCACCGAATTGCGGGAAGCAGGCAGGTTTCATTCGGTTGGTCCCAATCAGCATAATCTGACAGCGGGTTCCCAGAACAGTCCCAGCCGGACCGGCATCGATCTGAACGGTGATATGTTCGTGGCAAACCGGGCTTTCGGACGGCAAAGCTCGCTGACGAAGATCTACAACGCCGACTGCGTCGACGCCAACGACGATGGCGAGATCACCACCTCTCAGGACATCAACAACAACAACATCATCGACATGGGGAACCCCCAGGAATTCCCGGGCAACAACGACGAATGCTTCGCCTTCACCGTGCCCACCGGGAACAACGGGGGCGTGGCCCGAGCGTTGGCCATCGACGCTGGTGATGCAGCGAGCCCCTACGGCAACGTGTGGGTGGGACTGTATTCCCACCGCCAGTTCATCGGCTACCAAGGTACTGATGGTGTGGTCTTAGAGCGCCCAGGCCTGGAGAATCCTGTGGCCGTTGGTCACAGCCCCTACGGCGCAGTGGTCGACTCCAATGGCTATGTTTGGAGTGGTACCCTGTCCGGCAATACCATCGTGGGCTTTGACTCTCGAACGGGACGGGCCAGCGGCGTCATCAGCGGTGACGGTCACATCAGCAGCTCTTATGGCTTCGGTATGGATGGCGAGAACCGCCTCTGGATCGGCGGGCGCGGCATGGGCCGTTACAACCCCTATCGAGATGCCCAGGGCAACCCGATTCAGGACCCGCTGGCCGGTGGTGGTGACTGGAGTGGCGTCCCCTGCCAAGGTGGCGGCTCCTGCCTGATGCGTGGTATGGGCGCCGATGCCCAAGGACGTATCTGGGCTGCCAACAACAGTGGCTATGTCAGTGGCTGGAACACCAACACGATGCAGGCCGTCGGTCAGTACAGCGTCGGTGGCGGCAGCGTGACTGGCGCGGGTATCGACTTTAACGGCTTCGTCTGGGGCGTGCGCGGTGCGGGCATGGTCGCCCGCGTCGATCCGAACAATCCCAACGATGTGCGTCAGGTTGCGGTGGGCCGCAGTCCCTACACCTATTCGGACTTCACGGGCTTCGGTCTGCGCAACTTCACCGCCCCCCGGGGCGGCTACAAGACGGTGGTTGAGGGCTGCGAAAAGCTGGATACCGACTGGCTGACACTAGATGCGACGGCGACGCTACCGGAACAGACCCGTGTCGAATTCCGGGCCCGGGTTGCCGACGACCTGGCCGAGCTGGGCGATCCCGGCCTGCGGGTTCACGGCCCCTGGGTCCAGAGCGCCGATGGTCAAAACGATCTACCTGCTGAGTTGGGCGAGTTACCGCCAGGTCGCTACCTGCAGTTAGAAATCTTCCTCGTCAGCACGGATCGGGAAGCCACGCCAATCCTTCGGGGTTATGACGTCCGCTTCCAGTGCCAAATCGAAGAATAGGCTGACGGCGTTTATCGGCAAGACTTCGCTTCGGTTGCTGGGTCGAGAGTCCGGTATCTCGGTGTGGGGCCACAAGGGGATACTCAACGAGGGGCTTTGAAATGCTGAACAAGACCATACTCGTTGCGATCACTGTTGTTGCGCTGAGCGCCTGCAATAAGCCGGCTGCCCCCTGTGTCGACAAGGACTTCGATGGCTTTGGTGCCAACTGCAGTCGGGGCCCGGATTGCGATGACGCCAACCCCAACATCCATGAGGGCTGCCCAAACAATGGCGGGGAACGCCTGCCTTGTGATCTCGAACCTCGCCAACCGGGCTGCCCCTGCGATCCGGGAGTCCCCGCAGCGCACTGCTACGATGGCCCAGCCCATAGCGCCGGTGTTGGGATTTGCTCTGCAGGCAGCATGACCTGTGATGGCGGCCTTTGGGGCGACTGCGTGGGTGCCGTGATGCCCGAGGAACGGGAGACCTGTGATGACTTGGACAACAACTGCAATGGCCAGGTCGACGAAGGCCTCCGTTCCAGTTGTGGCACCTGTGACTTGGCCTGCAACCAAGACCCCCGCGGCCCGGAGCACGGCGAAGCCTTCGACGCCCCGGAAGAGGAAGGCGGACTTGAAGTCAACGAGGACGGGGCTATCGTCCTCGCCGATGGGACACAGATCGAATACAACTACCTTTGGGTTGCCAACTCCAGCGAAGGGACGGTCTCCAAAGTCGATACCCGGTCACTGACTGAGGTGGGTCGCTACCATTCCGTAGGCCCCAACAATTCCGGTCTAACTCCAGGTGGTCACAACTCTCCAAGCCGCACAGGTATCGATCTCGCCGGCGCGATGTTTGTCGCCAACCGGGCCTTTGGCCGCCAAGCGTCCGTGACGAAAGTTGGCAGCGACCAGTGTCGGGACCTCAACGGCGATGCCCAGATTCAGACCAGCCGAGATGCGAACGGTAACGGTTCGATCGAAGTGAACGACCCCAATGAGTTCCTGGGTCAATCCGATGAGTGCTTCCTCTGGACCAGTCCAGCCGGTGGGAATGGTGGTGTGGCCCGAGCCTTGGCCATCGACATCGGCGATGGACAAAACCCCCACGGCAACGTTTGGGTTGGTTTGTTTAGTCACCGAAGCTTTGTCGGTCTGGCCGGGGCCACTGGCGACGTACTCAGCCGACCGGGCTTAACAAACCCGGTCACAGACATCGGCCACAGCCCATACGGTGCGGTGGTAGACTCCAATGGCTATGTCTGGAGTGGAACGATTGGTGCCGGCACCATCGTGGGCTTCGACTCCACTACCGGACGCAAGTCCGGGGTGATCCAGCCGGGACAGGGAGCCCATCGGGCCGCTTACGGGATCACGCTTGACGCCAAAAATCGGATCTGGATCGGCGCCCAAACCGCAGGAATTACCCGTTACGACCCCTATACTGCCGCCAACGGGGACCGCCAGCAGGACCCTCTGGCAGGCAACGGCACGTGGGCAAGTCAGCCCTGCGTTGGCAACGGCTGCTATCTGCGGGGCATGGGTGTAGATAATGCGGAGCGGATCTGGGTCGCTGACAACTCGGGCGGCGTCCAGGCCTGGAACACCAACACGATGGCCCATGTCGTCAATGCCCGGGTGAGCGGCTCTGCACCAGTGACCGGGGCCGGCGTCGACTTCTTTGGCTACATCTGGGGTGTCAGCGGCAATGGCTTTACCGTCCGCATCAATCCCGACAACCCCAACGACCAAAGTCGGGTCCCAGTGGGTTCTGGGCCTTATACCTACTCCGACTTCACCGGCTTTGGTCTGCGCAACTTCACTGCACCTCGGGGGGTCTACCGCCAGGTCTATGTCAGTGGCTGCAAGGAGGCCACCGACTGGACACAACTCATCCTGACTGGGGATACACCAGCCCAGACAAGGCTTGAGGCCCGGGTGAAGGTGGCACCGAGCGAAGCGGAACTCAGCGACCCGAATCGGGCCTGGGTCGGCGGCTGGACCCTGAGCCCAGGCCAGGACGACTTTCCGGCCGATTTAAGCAACCTTGAACGGGATAAGGTCCTGCTTGTCGAGATCGCGCTCGTTCGTGAAAACCCTGAAGTCAGCCCCGCATTAACGGGGCTGTCTGTCGAATACTTCTGCTATTAGTTTACCCATGATGCGTGCCTCTCTTCCAATCCTGATCCTTCTCGCCTCCGCTTGCTCCAATTGCACTGAGCAGAAGCCTGTTCCCGTGGTTGTGCCCCCAGCGGCCGATGCCGGTGGCGGTTCGAGCCCCGGTGATGGGGGACCGATCTGTGTGGATGCCGATGGGGATGGCTACGGACAAGACTGTGCCGCCGGCCCGGACTGCAATGACGCAGATCCCGATCAGCAGACCCATTGCGACCGCTGCCAAAGCGATCAACCAGAAGCCGGTTGTGCTTGTGACGTGGGAACCCCTCCGATGAGTTGCTACGATGGCCCGCCCGGCACCCAAGGTGTCGGGATCTGCCGAGCCGGTACCATCACATGTGAGGATGGCATCTGGAGCCGGTGCAGGGGGGTTCAAAACCCGCGGGAATATGAATTCTGTAACGATCGAGATGACAACTGCGACGGCCAAGTCGACGAAGGCGTCCGTTCGGAGTGTGGCAACTGTGATCCAAATTGCCATGTTGCAGATCCACCAACGCCCGATGGCAGTCTGCCAGAGCCCGATGAGGAGAGAGACTCCGGTGTCGGCATCAATGACGATGGCCATGTGGTTTTGGACCGCCGAGAAGTCGACCTCAACTTCCTCTGGATCGCCAATGCGGGCGAGGGGACGGTCTCTAAAGTGGACACGACCCTGCTGCGAGAAGTGGGTCGCTATCACTCCATCGGTCCCAACGATCATGGCCTGTCCGCCGGAGGACACAACTCCCCTAGCCGCACTGGCATCGACCTCAATGGTGACATGGTGGTGGCGAACAGAGCCTTTGGTGGCCAGGGCTCGGCGACGAAGATCGCCAATGTGGACTGTGAAGACCGCAACGGCAACGGCAGCATCGAAACCAGTAACGATAGTAACGGCAACGGCATCATCGACCGCGGTGATCCAACCGAATTCCCCGGCGGGGCCGACGAGTGCTTCTCTTGGACCGTTCCCGTCGGTGGCGGTGGTGGCACGCCGCGAGCACTGACCATCGATTCGGGAGACGAAGAAAACCCGATGGGCAATGTCTGGGTCGGGAACTACTCGGAACAGCGATTCTATGGCCTCGAAGGCAGCGATGGTGATCTTCTCGCAAGACCCGGACTCACCAACCCGGTCCCCATTGGGCACCGCCCCTATGGTGCGGCGATCGACTCGGAGGGCTATGTCTGGAGCGGCACGCTATCAGGCGGCTCCATCGCTGGCTTTGATAGTCGCAGCGGCAATCGAGTGCTGCTGGCCAGCCCCCGAGGCGTGCCCGCGGCCAGCTACGGCTTTGGCATTGACGGCAGCAACCGACTTTGGGTGGGCGCCCAATCCAGCGGTGTGAATCGCTATGACCCCTATCATGACAGCAATGGCAACGAGATCGACCCCTTGTCCGGAAACGGGGTCTGGCGCCACGCACCTTGCCCAGTCAGCTGCTATATGCGCGGACTCGGTGCGGACACAGAGGGCCGGGTGTGGGTGGCGAACAACCAAGGGGGTGTGATCGGTTGGAATGCCGATACCATGGCTCTGGTCGGCAACTTCCCGGTCAACTCAAGCCCCATTACCGGTGCTGGTCCCGACTTCTTCGGCTATGTCTGGGGGGTAAGTGGTGCCGGTGAAACCATCCGTATCGACGTGGACAATGGAGGTGGGATTACCCGTGTTCCCGTCGGTAGCGGGCCATACACCTATTCGGACTTCACCGGGTATGGACTACGAAACTTCACCGCACCCCGAGGTGATTATTCGACCATCGTCTCAGGTTGCACGGGGGGACCCACCACCTGGGATGAACTGCTGATCGATGCCGACGTCCCCCCCAACAGCCGAATTGATGCTCGGATTCGTGTTGCCGATGAAGAAGACCAATTAGAAGCACCGGGCAATCCCCAGTACGGCCCCTACACGGCCACCTCCGATGGTGGAGGACGGACCCACGATCTAGCGGAAGTACCAGATGGCCGCTTCCTCTTACTGAGCTTCCGTCTGATCAGTAATGATCGAGATGCCACGCCGGTGCTGCGTGACTTCGACCTGCGCTTTCATTGCGAGCGCGGTCAGTAACGCTCTGACTTGCCCCAAGGCTGGCCAAGATTCCGACGAACGACACCCACGAGAAGACCGGGAACCAGCGGCAAGCATTCCTTCAGTGTCCGGCCCAGTCGGGCCCGTGGCGATAAGACCGTCCGGTACAACCATTCGACGCCGCCTTTCTGAGCCCAATCAGGCGCCCTTTGAGCCCGCCCTGTCAGCACATCGAAGCTACCCCCCAAGCCGATTGCGACCCCAAAGAAGAGTCTCTCCAAGTGACTGATCAGCCACTGTTCCTGCAATGGTGTACCCCGAGCAACAAAGAGATAGTCTGGGTTGAGGGAAGAGATCTCGTCACAAAGGACCAAGCTCGCTTCACCCCCCTCGATAAAGCCATTTCGAACACCCACTAAGTTGATCTGCGGAAACTCACGACGGATGCGGCCTGCAAGAGCCTGGACCACCTCCTCGTTGGCACCAAACAGATACAGAGAGCGAGCCCGGGCGTTCGCCTGGACCAATAAGGCTTCGGCGGTATCCACTCCCGTCACCCTCTGCTGTCGATGGAAGCCGGCGGCCCGTAATGGAAACGAAACACCTGCTCCATCGGGGATGATGTAGGTGGCCTGAGCCAAGAGTCGAGTAAACTCAGCGCTCCGCCGACATCGAGTGACTTTGGCAGCATTGGTGGCAAAGATGATTTGCTGGCGGACTCCGGCTTCAAGACTGTTATCAACGGCGTCGAGAAGCGAGGTCTTCGAGACCAAATCGACGGGTGTCCCGAGAAAGTCGACACGATCGATGGTCACAAGGCCCCCTACAACCGCCGCATAGAACAGCCCCCGGGCCTCTACAAGGTCTCCCTTGCACCCCCCTGAAGGCAGCCCTATGGTGCCGCCCGCAAGGGGGTGCCTACGTGTCGAACTACGACCTCGTCGTCATCGGGAGCGGGCCTGGAGGTTATGTGGCTGCGATTCGGGCCAGCCAATTAGGGCTGAAGACCGCGTTGGTGGAGAAAGATGCCACCCTTGGTGGAACCTGTCTGAATCGGGGCTGCATCCCGGCCAAAGCGCTCCTCCATTCCGCAGAAGTCCTTCATGAGGCACAAAATGGGGCGCAAATCGGCGTCGATGTAAGCAGCGCCAAAATCGATATGGATGGGCTGCAGACCTACCGAGCAGGTATTGTCGATGAGCTGACCGGTGGCATCGCCTACTTGATGAAGAAGAATAAAATCACCGTCGAGCGCGGCTTCGGACAACTTCTTGCTGCGGACAAGGTGAAGGTCAGTGATGAGGCTGAAGGGGAGCGGATCCTCTCGGCCAAACACGTGCTGCTGGCCACGGGATCCACAGTCAAAGGACTTCCGGGCCTTGAGTTAGACGGCAAAAACATCATCTCCAGTGACGAGATTCTGGAACTGACGGCCGTGCCCAAGACCCTCCTTGTGGTCGGTGCGGGGGCCGTGGGGACCGAGTTTGCCAGTGCCTATGCGGACTATGGCAGCGAAGTCACCTTGGTCGAGTTTGCCGATCGCCTCCTCCCCATCGAGGATGCCGACTGTTCGAAAGAGTTGGCGAAGGCTTTTAAGAAGCGGGGCATCAAGGTCATGACCTCCCACAAGGTCAATGGCTCCAAAGTCAGTCGCAATAAGGTCACGGTGGAGATCGAATCCCTCAAAAAAGGAGAGAAGACCGAAGCCAAGTTCGACAAGGTGCTGGTGGCCGCGGGTCGTGCACCCTGCACCAAGAACCTTGGTCTCGAGGCCCTCGGCATTAAGGTCAACGAGCGAGGCCTCGTGGAAGTGGATGCCAATTGCCACACCGGCGTCGGTGGTGTGTATGCCATCGGCGACATCATCCCCACCGCTTGGCTCGCCCACGTGGCGAGCGCTGAAGCGTTCGTCGCTGTGGAGCATATGGCAGGTCTCAACCCCAAGCCGGTCAACCACGACCGGATTCCCTCCTGTACCTACTGCCGCCCCGAAGTGGCCAGCGTCGGACTCACCGAGGCGGCGGCGAAAGAGCGAGGCTACACCGTCAAAGTCTCCAAGTTCCCCTTTAGCGCCATCGGCAAGGCGAAGATCCTGAAAGATACCGGAGGCTTCGTAAAAATCGTCGCCGCCGAAGAGTATGATGAAGTCCTTGGGGTGCACATCGTAGGCCCCCGGGCCACCGAGGCGATTGCGGAAGCCTGCGTCGCCCTCAGCGCTGAAGCCACAAGTGAATGGTATGCGTCCATCATGCACGCACACCCCACGCTCTCCGAAACGGTCCAAGAGAGCCTGCACAGCCTGATGGGCCACCCGGTGCACATGTAGCCATGGCTGGATCCGTTGACGAATCACGCTTTCCAGGCTTCGGCGGACGTCGAGCGCCCGACCTCTTTGTGTCTAAAAAGAGGATCAGCAAGGACCTGCGAAAGGCTCTATGGCGATGGATGGTCACCACGCGCCAGGTCGAGGCTCGTCTCGGCATTCTTTATCGTCAGGGCAAAGTGGTGGGCGGCCTCTATCGAGGAGAGGGGCAAGAAGGCGTCAGCGTCGGCAGCGCGCTGGCCTTAGAAGACGGTGATATTTGCGGCCCGATGATTCGGGACCTGGGGGCCAACATGGTCCGTGGTACCCCGCCAAGAGATGTCTTTTGCCAATACATGGCCCGGGCAACAGGGCCGACCGAAGGCCGTGACTGCAACACCCACTTTGGGGATCACAGCAAGGGGATCACAGCCCCGATCTCTATGCTCGGCGCCCTGATCCCCGTGGTCAGCGGCATGGCCTGGGCCGCCCAAAACCAAGGTCAAAAGGTGGTTGGCCTCACATACATCGGCGATGGCGGCTCCTCCACGGGCGATTTCCACGAAGGTTTAAACATGGCGGTGACCCTAAACTCACCGCTCATTTTGATCCTAGAAAACAATGGCTGGGCCTACTCAACCCCCACCTCCAACCAGTGTGGCAACGAGTGGTTTATCGACAAGGCCGTCGGCTATGGCGTCCGGGGCATCCAGGTGGATGGAAACTGTGCGGAAGATGTGTATCGGGCCGTCAAAGAAGCCCGGGCCCACGCAGTCTCCGGTGGCGGCCCCGTCCTCATCGAAGCCATCACCTATCGCATGAACGGGCACGCAGACCACGATGATGCCAGCTACGTTCCCAATGAACTCCGGGATGCCTGGCGGGAGCGAGACCCGATCACCCTCCAGGCCCAGATGCTCATCGAAGCGGGCATCGCCACCGCCGACGAACTCGAGGCTGAACAGCAGGCGATTTTTGATGGTCTGAAAGAAGATTACGAATTTGCGCTCAACTCCCCTACGCCCGAGCCCGTCTCGGCCACGGGCGGCGTCTATTTTGGCGAAGAACGGGGCCTACCGGACCCGCGGCGGGGAGCTCGACACTGATGGCGACCACCACCTACATCGACGCCATCGGTAAAGCGATCGCCCAAGAAATGCGCAATGATGACAGCGTCCTCCTCATGGGCGAGGACGTCGGCCACTACGCGGGCGCCTTCAAGATGAGCAAAGGCTTCCTCGATGAGTTCGGCGACACGCGCGTCATCGATACGCCCATCAGTGAGTCGGCCATCGTGGGCCACGCCATCGGCATGGCCTATATGGGCCTGCGACCGGTGGTGGAGATGCAGTTCATCGATTTCATCGCGTGTTCCTATGACATGATCATCAACTTCGCAGCCCGCAGCCGTTATCGTCACGGTCTCGGCGTGCCGATGGTCATCCGGGGGCCCTCCGGCGGCGGCGTCAGCGGCGGGCCCTTCCACAGTCAAAACGTGGAAAGCTACTTCCTCAACACCCCGGGCCTGCGCATCGTTGCACCGGCCACCGCTCAAGATGCCCATGGTCTCATGCTGGCAGCGATTCGCGACGAGGACCCAGTGCTCTTTCTTGAGCACAAATTCCTGTACCGCCGGATCAAAGAAGAGATTGTGGAAGGCCAGGTCACGCCCATCGGGCAAGCCATCGTTCGCCGCCCGGGCGATGATCTCACCCTCGTCTCCTATGGCGCCAAACTCTTCGACTGCTTGGAAGCAGCGGATGTCCTCGCCGAAGAAGGCAAGAGCTGCGAGGTGATCGACCTGCGCAGCCTGGCGCCACTGGACATGGACACCATCTTCACCAGCGTGAAGAAAACCAACCGCATCGTCTTGGTCCATGAAGCCTGCCTCACTGGCGGGCCCGGTGGTGAGTTGGCCGCTCGGATCAGTGAAGACTGCTTCGACTGGCTCGACGCCCCCATCCTTCGGGTTGCGGCCCTGGATACTTCAGTGCACTATGCCCCCCCCCCTTGAAAGTTACTTTTTGCCCAACACCGACGACATTCTACACGCTGCACGTCGGTGCTTGGCTTATTAGGAGCGCACCATGGCGCGAATCGACATCGTCATGCCCCAATTGGGCGAGTCCATTGCCGAAGGCACCATCTCCAAATGGCTCAAAGCCGTCGGTGATACCATCGCCGAGGATGAGCCTCTGCTGGAGGTCAGCACCGACAAGGTCGATGCGGAGATCCCAAGCGTTGCCGCCGGTCGCCTTGCGGAGATTCTGCATGGAGAAGGTGAGACCGTAGAGATTCAGACGGTCATCGCCCGCATCGAAACGGATGCGGCTGCTGATCTCGGTGCCAGTGAAGCAACACCGGCGCCCCCAGCGCCAACAGAAGAACCGGCGCCCGCAGCGGCAACGCCAGCGCCGGCTTCTGCGCCGGTGGCGCCCGCAGCGGCAGCGCCAGTTCCAGCCCCCGTCGCGGTAGCGCCCGCGGCGCCAGCAACGAGCGGTGACGGGCTGATCGACCGACGGCGAACGGTATCGAGCCCATTGGTTCGCAACATCGCCAAAGAACACGGCGTTCAAATCGCCGCTGTCCACGGCACCGGTGTCGACGGCCGGGTCACGAAGGCCGATATCCTTGCCTATATCGAGCGGGGCGACCACCTGCGAGTCGCTGCACCAACGGCGGCAACGGCCGCAGCGCCTGCACCCGCTGCACCGGCACCCATCCCCGGGGCTCTGGTGAGCGAAGCGATGGCCTTGCCGGGCATCCCCACGGCGATCCAGACCCCAGACATTGCCGTCCGGCCCGGCGATCGGGTCGAAAAGATGAACCCCATGCGGGCGAGCATCGCCGAGCATATGGCCCGCTCCAAACAGCTCTCCGCTCACGTTCAAACCTGCTGGGAAGTGGACATGAGCGCGGTCATGAACCTGCGCAAGACCCACAAAGCCTCCCTGGCAGCGGAGGGCGTCAAACTCAGCGTCACCGCCTGTATTCTTCGTGCAGCCACGGTGGCCCTCAGGCAGCACCCCATCGTCAACGCCTCGGTCAGTGGCGATCAGATCATCTACCGTGGTGAGGTGAACCTGGGCTGTGCTGTCGCTGTCGATGGCGGCCTGATGGTCCCGGTCATCAAGAACGCAGACCGACTCACCGTGCGAGGCATCGCCAGTGAGTTGGAAGATCTAGCGACCCGAGCCCGAACAAAGCGCCTCACCATGGACGATCTGACGGGAGGTACCTTTGCGGTGACCAACCCGGGCGTCTTCGGGAGCCTCTGGGGCACGCCAGTCATCAATCAACCGAATGTGGCGATTCTAGGCTGCGGGCGGACCGAGGAAAGAGTCTGCGTCGTGGATGGTATGATCGCCATCAAACCCAAGGCTTACTACGTCCTCAGTTTCGACCACCGCCTGGTGAATGGAAGTGACGCAGACATGTTCATGAAGACCTTCAAGGAAGTCCTCGAAAACATGGACGCTAGCTCACTGTAAATGGCAGACGCCCCGATCCATGTGCGGGACCTGGGCGTCGATGTGGATTACGACGAGGCCCTTGAGCTTCAAATGGATTTGGTTCGGCAGCGACAGGCTGACGACATTCCGGACCAACTCCTGGTTCTGCAGCACCGTCCCGTCATCACGATCCCACGAGAAAGAGCGACTCAGCACCTGCTGATCACTGAAGTGGAGGCCCAAAAACAAGGTCTTCAGATTCGTCGCACCAATCGGGGCGGCGATATTACCTATCATGGCCCTGGCCAATGGGTCCTCTACCCCATCGTCAAACTTCAAACTGAAGAACGGGATGTGAGAAAGTATGTTCGCTGTTTAGAACAAGCGATGATCGAAGTCTGTGCTGGTTACGGTGTGAATGCCGGGCGCAAAGATGGCCTCACTGGCTGTTGGGTGGGGAATGCCAAGATTGGTGCGATCGGTGTTCGCTTCTCTCGCTGGGTCGCTAGTCACGGATTAGCATTTAATGCAGATGCCCATCTCGAACACTTTCGTTTCATCATACCATGTGGCTTGAGCGATAAGCAGGTCTGCTCCTTAGCCAGCCTGGGTCACCCCACCGAGGGTGTTGCTCACAAACTCACCGCTGCGGTGTCCCGCCAGCTAAACCGCCACCCCTTTGCCCGGCCGAGCTAGAAAAAAGCTGGTCCCATACATCATCCAAGCTTGGGCCCAGCGCATGTATGGAATCCGTGACGTTACCCCTCGCTTGATCTGATAGGTCAGAAAGCCCCGCTCGTCCCAAAGGTGCGTAAATGCCCAACCCAGAACCCGCTGAACAAGAGCATCCTCTTTGTCGAGCAAACCAAGAGCGGCGAGGGTGGGTGGCAATTGGGCCGGCGCGTGCACATCGATAGGATAAACCTTGTTATCGTAATACTTCGGCGTTCCATCCTCGAGAAAGAAGTGCGCTAGATAGTACCGAGTGCCCTGGTCGATCACCTCAGCAAACTCATCCGTAGCCAAATGGCGCCCCACGCCGGCCAAGCATTCGAGATTGTAGCCCGTATGAAAACTGTCGACCCAGGACTGAAGATCCAGTTCTCCATAGCGCCAGGCACCATCCTCCCGCTGTCTTGCGGCGACGGCTCGAGCGGACTCCAGGGCCAATCGCCGCCATTCTGGGCGTTGTTCATAGCTCCAGGCCCGCGCCAACAGAAGGCTGCCGAGCAGCGAGGCATTATAGACCCGCGTGTCATCTTCGGCCGAATAGGAGAAGATGAAGCCTTCGGGCTTCTCCGTCCGGTTCAAACTCTGGGTGATGAAGTCACAGCACGAAAGCGCAGATTCAAGATACCGGGTTTGTCCACAAAGGTCATAGGCATCCATCAGGGCCCGGGCGACAAAGGAACTGGCAACAACGGTCGGCGTGCCGGCCGGTAAAAAGAAGGCTCGCGATTGCCAGTCAAAATTGTAGCCCCAACAGTCGCCAGGATAACCTGGAGTGACCGTCTCGAGAATCCGATCAGCGAGGGGCTCGACCTGGGCCGCAGCTTGAGCGTCTCCAACCCGAGCCAGATTACAGTAGGTGGTTAAAAAGAGGCCCAATCCTTTGGGGTTGGCCCCTTTACGAACACCGGTCAGGGGCCGCAGATTGATGGGCGAGCGCTTAAACAACTGAATCCATGCGAGGCGAGCCAAGGGAATGCGCCGCAGCGGCGTCTTTTGGATGATGGGACTGTTGAGTCCGTCGTAGGGATCCCAACCTTCAAAATTTTCCGCTTCGCAATACGCGCGCAGGCTGCGGAAGCGTTGCTCAATATGGGCACGGGTCATGGCTTTCCTCTCCACTGTTCCATCCACCCTGTCCAGGCCTCGATTCTGATCGCTTCCGGGATTGGACTCGACTAAGGTGAGTTCAGGAGGCGTTGGCTCGAGATGGCGCGCAGCAAGTTTCCCAAAGGTGCAGATCCGGAACGCAGGCCGTCTTGGCTCAAAGTCCGCTACGCCCCCAACGACCGGGCCATGGCCCTGGGAGATGTCATCCAAAAACTGAACCTCCACACGGTGTGTGCTGAGGCGAAATGCCCGAATATCTCCGAATGTTGGGGCGTCGGGACGGCCACGTTGATGATCCTTGGCGACACCTGCACCCGGACCTGTTCGTTTTGTGCAGTGGCTTCAGGTGCTCCAAAGCCGCCAGATGCCAACGAACCAGAAAATGTCGCCAAGGCGATTCATTATATGAATCTAAATCATGTGGTGATCACCTCGGTGGATCGGGACGACTTGCCCGACTTCGGCGCACAGCACTGGGCCGACACGATTCGCTGGGTCCATCGAATCAATCCAGAAACCTCGGTAGAAGTTCTCACCGGGGACTTTAAGGGCAAGAAGCCGCTCATCGAAAAAGTCCTCGAAGCGGAACCGGAAGTCTTCTCCCATAATTTGGAGACAACCCGAGAATTGACTCGGCAGGTCCGCTCCAACAGCGATTACGATCGAAGCCTCGAAGTCCTTCGGTTTGCAGTGAAATGGGGTAGCCCACGGGTAAAGACCTCGGTCATGCTTGGGATGGGAGAAACGATGGACCAAGTGCGCCAGACCATGACAGATGCACGAGAAGCAGGGGTCCACTTCTTCAGCATCGGACAGTACCTACGACCGACCCGTCACCACCACCAAGTTCAGCGCTTCTGGCACCCTGACGAATTTGCCGAACTCAAAGGCTTTGGCGAGGATGATCTCGGCTTCCAGTATGTGGAATCTGGCCCCTTGGTTCGCAGCAGCTATCATGCGGAACGGGCCGTTGAAGCGGACCGAGAGCAACGAGAACTCGCCTAGGGCTCAGATCTCTTCGGGTCGTCTCATCTCAGGGTTTGTCGACTCAATCACCGTTTGAAAAGCAGTGGCTGTGGCATGGGCCAGCGCCTTGGCCCGCAGGGTGCTCGGGTGCGTCTCGTCCGGGTCCAAGTCGATGGCCCGCTTCAAGTCTTCCATCGCATCATCGAAGACCCCGTGGCGGAGAAACAACTCGCCCCGGGCCACCAGCGCATCGACATTGTCCGGATCGAGACCAAGGGCGATGGAGAATTCCTCGACCGCATCCTCTTCATTCCCTTCTCGAGCATAGATCGCGCCCAGCAAAGAATGAAGGTAGGCATCATAAGGATTACCGATGACGAGACCTTCGATCAGCGTCCTCGCTTCGTCTAACTTGCCCTGCTCTAGAAAGGTATAGCCCACCTCGGCAATGGCATAGGCCTCATCGATCGTCATGCCCTCTAACTGGGCCCAGGTAATCTCGCCTTTGATGAATTTGATATAATTCTCGGCCGTAAAGGTATCCGACATTTTGGGCTGATCGATGGCATCCACCTCGATCTCACCACGGCGAGCCATGTCGATGAGTTCCTGCTCGTTGAGTAGATCTTCCTGGGAGTCGTCGCTCATATTACCTCGTGCCAGGTCGCCGGCGCTTAGGGACTTTAGGTCCGTCCCCTCCAGCGGTCAATCTCCCTGAGTCGCGCAAGAGTCATTGCGACAAACTCGGGTGGAGGCTAGGACCCAATCCCCATGCTTGGACATCCCTAATGGCTGCCCTGATCCCCCTTGCGACTTTGATTCTGGTGAGTCTGGCGGGTCTTGCGTTTTTTATGCTGCTCCCTCCGGAGTCCAGCCGAACAGGTCCCCTGATGACCGCCGCCGTCCTGGGGGGATCAATCGCATCGTCATTTTTGCTGCTCGCAAGCCTTTGGCCTGACCGGTTTCTCCGTCTGCTCTATCGGGTCAAAGTCCTCGGCGATGTCTCGCTCCGGTTCAATCTTCCGGAAAACCTGCGCCTGGGCTCCACGCTCCTGGCCCCCCTTAACCTCATGATCATTCTATGGTGCTCCGGACTGATTCTCCTCCGGCGCCATCTCCTCAGACCCTATGTTCCGGTCCTGATTTTTCTTTTGCCTTTTTTCGCCTGGCAAATCGTCGTCCTTGGAATTTATCCCTCACAGCAGGGGCTGGTTCGGTTCCTTTCCCAGCTTTGGGTCCCACTCATCTTCATGGTCACATTGGTCTCGAGCATGAAAATCCGAGACCTCCAAGGCATCCTCACAACAACTCAGATTTTAGCTGCCATCATGCTCTTAACGGTCGTCAGCGAATGGCTCGTAGGCTGGCCCGCTCCGATCCAACAAATGGACGCGGATATCGCCTGGGAGCAGGGACGGACCGTTCGTTTTGGCGGGATCTGGGGCATCCGAAGTAAGGCTGCCGAGAGTTGGGCGGAGATGAGCTACCTCGTCAGTCTCTGTACCCTGCTGGTACGAAGGCGTCAGGGCTCACTCTTCTTTCACACGGCGAACATTGCTTTCTGCCTTTTCGTGATCTCGCTCACCGGGTCGAAAACACCGATCTTCGTTCTCGGGAGCGCCAGCGTCATCGCCATCGCCTTATCGGTCCGGGCCACCCGTGGGGTCATCGTCATCTCGATTGTCGCAGTTGGCGCTTTCAGTCTCATTTCAAGTGGTCTCTTCGATCGAACATTCGAACGTATGCAAACGGAGCAGAGCCGTTTCCAGGACAATACGACGCTCGATGCGATGGGAACGGGTCGCTATGGAATCTGGTCAGCGGCGATTCAAAACTGGCGCCAAGCCGGCCCGGCAACCGTTCTGCTTGGCGGCGGGCTCTTTTCGTCGGAAGACTTCGTCAACGCCGGCGACCGACTGGGTACGGAGAAAGACTTTGGCCTCCACAGCCAGCACCTTGCCGTCCTGATCGAGTTGGGGATTGTTGGCCTGGCCCTCTACTTTTTGTTTTGGATCGGACTCGTTCGCCTGATGATTCTACCAACTGGTGCCGACGAGGACCTGACCTATGCCCGCCTTATTGCGGCAGGCCTGCTCGTCGGCATTTTAGTTCGTGGTATCGCCGGCGACGTCCTCAATGGGGTTTACTACACCTGGTATCTCGCCATTCCCCTCGCCTTGCTTGCAAAGGCTCGACTTGAGCCGCAAGAACCCCATGATCCTCTCTAAAGACCGGCTCTTTATCGCCTGGCTCCTGCTCCTCGTGCTGACAGGGGGTGCATCGCACCCATCTCGCCTGAGTCTTCTTAGTCTACCTCTTGTCCTCGCAATGCCTCGGGCTTGGCCCCTGCTCTTGATGGGCGTTCTTCTCGCCATTCCAAGTGCGTTGGAGCTCACGCTATATCAGGACTGGATTGGCCCTTTTGGAGCGCGCTTGCGATTACTCGCCGGCGGTATGGTTGCCGCGAGCGCCTTCTGGCTAGGGATCTCTCTCAAGGCTGACCGGCCGGCCCGTAAGCGCTGCCTTCCATGGATCCCAATCGCCTGCGTGCTCCTGGCCCTGCAGGCTCTTCTCAACGTAAGCGACGTGCTGCCCCCATCCGTCCGCTTCCTCAATGGCAACCATCTTGCGGCACTTGCGCTTCTTTTGCTTGCCCCAGCAGTCGGTTTTCGCCTCGAAACAAAAGCCCGCTGGGTTGCAATCACCGCACTCCTTGTCGCCCTGGGATTGAGCACCTCTCGATGGGGTGGCGTGGTTGGCCTGTCTGCTGCCCTCCTACTCCTCGCCCGGGAGCGCCTTGTGGGGCGCTATCGCCAATTCTGCATTGCGATGAGCCTCTTCCTGCCCGCATTTCTCTGGCTTCTTCGGTCTCAGTTTAACCTCAGCAAACTCGCCATCATACAGGCGCTGCACCCCATCACCGAAATCCGCCCTTGGTCAGGGATTGGCCCCGAGGGACTGGAGCGGCAAAGTCTGCGCTATTTGATGAGCACTGGGGCGCGCACAACCCACGGCGAAAGCCTCTATCTCGACTGGGCATCATCCCTCGGCATCCCAGTGGCCATCGCCCTCCTTGCCTTCTGGCTGCTTTGGTGTCTTTGGCGACTGGAATCCGATGGTGGGACCACCGCTGAGCGCATGGGCCGGTGCAGTTCATTGGTGCTGCTCTTCTTGTTGATCCATGAACTTACCGACTTCAGCCTCACCAGCGGCGCCGTCGCCTCGATGGCCGGCTTCCTCTTCGCTTGGACCCTTCCGAAGGGACTCGGGAGACTCCAAAAACCCCATCGCATCAGCGGCCTAATCGGCGCCGGTCTAACCCTCGCCCTGCCCCTGTTGGCCTGGCAATTTGAGCCCCTAAGGATGGAGCAAAATGGCCGTCTAGAGGCTGTCGATTCCCGGTGGGGGGAGCACCCCTATCGCATCCCGTGGGCCAAGGCCCGCCGCGCCGATAACCCAGAGTTACGAATCCCCCTCTTAGCCAAAGCGCTCAAACAAGCTCCAGGTGATGGCCTGCTCTGGCTCGATTTCGGTGATGCCCTCTACAAAACGAAACGGCGAACTCAAGCGAGAGAAGCCTACCGCAATGGCTTCGCGCTGCTGCAAGACCGTACCCGCCGCCGCCGGGGCAAAGCGCTCGCACAAACCCTTGAACCAGATGAAGTCTGGCAGGTGCTCCGCCCAGACCCCAAAACGAAATTTCCGAACCAGACCCCGGTGATGGTCGGAGCCGCCACTGTTTTGGTCGAAAAAGGAGCGGCGGGCTACCGGGCCATAAGGACCGCCGAACGCAGCTTTGCTAACGATCAATTGAGTCAATTTTACATCCGGTCGTTGGGACGACCCGGACTTCACCCAGATTTAGTCATCGCCGAGGCCTTACGGCTCCTAAGGCGCTCCCCTCCGCTCATCTCAGCGGGCCCCCTGCTCATCGCGACGCTTCGAGATCACAAGGGCAATGCATCGGCCTTGGCTAGCCTTTTGGCATTGACCGAGGCCTTGCCCGATGCCGGCTGTCGGGCCCTCGGACAATGGCCTCTGGCACAGATCGATGACTTGATCCCCCATCGCGCAGACCTTCTCTCCCGCTGCGGGCGGCTTCCCAGCAAAGACCTCCATACCGAAAACATTCTCAGCCGAATTCCCCGACCGCTACCATGACCCCGCCCCAAGGACGCTACGCGCCGAGCCCGACAGGGCAGCAACATCTCGGCAATGTCTTCATCGCCATCATGGCCTGGGCCCGGCCGGTCCAACGTGGGGGGCGCTGCGCCCTTCGGATCGACGACCTCGACGGCCCCCGAGTGGTTCCAGAGAGCGAAAGGGCCATTCGGGAGGAATTGGAGTGGCTCGGGCTCACCTTCGATCCCATGCCCGATCACCATCCAGGATGTCGTCAATCCCTACGATCGGATCGGTATCGACAGATTCACGACGAGCTCCTGCAGCAAGGAAGGTCCTATGCCTGCTCGCTAAGCCGCAAGGAGTGGCAAGAGGCGCTCTCAGCTCCCCATGGCGAAAAAGGGACGATCCACCAAGTTCGAGCCCGATCACAACAGCCGGTCGAATCACGTCGGCCGGCCTGGCGCTTTGAGGCCAGTTCGAACCCATTGACCTTCGAGGACGGGAATCTCCACACGCAATCCAGTGCGGTGGATGACTTCGTCGTCTGGCGACGGGACGGGATCGCCAGTTATCACCTCGCCTGTGTCGTCGACGACCACGACCTGAGAGTGACCGAGGTGCTCCGTGGCGCCGATCTCGTGCCATCGACCTTTCGGCAACTAGCCCTCTATAGGGCCTTGGATTGGCCGGAGCCTGACTATCTCCACATCCCATTGGTGATCACGGAAGCCGGCGAGCGCCTAGAGAAGCGACACGGCCTGCCGGGGATCTCGGCGCTGCGCGACCGAGGCTTGAAACCAGAGGATCTCTATGGCTGGGTACTCTCGGCGATCACGGAGCGGCCGATGCAGACGGTTTCCCAACAGCAATTCCTAGATCAATTGCCCCAGCCCCCCTGGCGCCAGCAGCCCATCGTCGTCCCGGAGGCCTTTCGATGAGTGGCCCCTGGAATACCGGCTGGGCTGCCCCCTTCTTCGGTCAGACAGCGGCAGGGCAACTCTGGGTTTCCCCCACGGGCTCGAAGGACCAAAGGTTGGCAATGCCCGACTTCATCGAGGGGTTGGTAAGCGACGGTCTCCGACCACCGCTGCTCCTGGCTTTCCCTCAGATCATCCAAGCCCGATTGGCGATGCTTCGATCCACCATGGAGAAGGTCCGTCAGCAGGCGGGCTACCAGGGGGCCTACCATCCCATCTATCCCATCAAGGTGAATCAACACCATCAGGTCCTTCGCTGTCTCCGTGACGAGCCGGACCTGGCCGGTTTCGAAGCAGGCTCGAAGCCCGAGCTCATGCTGGCCCTGAGTTTACTCAAACCGGGACAGCTTCTCGTCTGTAATGGCTACAAGGATGCCGAGTACCTGCAGATGGCCTTGTCGGCGCAAATGTTGGGTTATCGGACCATCATCGTGATCGAGCGCCTGAGCGAACTGGCGCTCGCTCGTCGGGTTGCCGCAACCTTAGGTATCGAACCCAATATTGGCCTGCGAGCCCGGCTGGCGGATCACGGCTCCGGTCGCTGGTCCTCTTCAGCCGGCGACCTGTCCAAGTTCGGCCTCACGACCCCCGAGTTGGTTGCCGCAGCCCGACAACTCCAGGCCAACGACCAGTTGCATTGTTTACGCCTGCTCCACTTTCACATTGGCTCTCAACTGACCGACCTTCGCAGTACGGAGCAGGCGGTGGCGGAAGCGGGACAGGTCTACAGAGGCCTTGTCAACATGGGTGCCGACCAGTTGGAATTCCTCGATGTCGGCGGTGGCTTAGCTGTGGATTATGGCGACGAAGGAGACGGCGGCTCCCCGGCTTATCTTGAAGCCTATTTCTCCTGCGTGATCGAAGGGGTTCAAAGGGTCCTGAAGGCGGAGCAAATCCCAGTCCCTAAGATCATCACCGAAGCAGGACGAGCTCTGGTGGCCCACCACGCAATCCTGGTCATGGAAGTGATCGATGCCAGTGCCCGCCCCTCGCCCCAGGTCGATTGGCAGCTAGAGACTGGCCCTGAGGCCCTGCTCGCCTTGGACGATCTGGTTCGATCCATGCCCGAAACTGGGACTGCTCAGCAGCTCGAGGAACTCCAAAACCTTCGCAGGCAGTTGGGTGATGATTTCGAGACCGGGCTTTTGAGCCTCGAACAGATGGCGCTCACCGAACGGATGTATTGGGCGGGCTTGGCTCGGCTCGCCCAGCAAACGCAACCGGACACACCGATGGCGGCTCAACTCGAAAAACGCCTCGCTGACTGTTTGTACTGTAACTTCTCGCTCTTCCAGTCCCTTCCGGATCATTGGGCCCTGAGCCAACTCTTCCCCGTCCTTCCCCTCGAAGGCTTAAACGCCCCCTCAACGCGCCGAGCGCGTATCGTCGACATCACCTGCGACTCCGATGGCGGTCTCATGCGTTACCCCCAAACCGGTGGGCCCCGCGAGACCCTGCCTCTTCCCCCTCTCGACGGGGGTAAGGCAAACTACTTGGCCGTCTTTCTCGCCGGTGCCTATCAAGACAGTATCGGCGATCTCCACAACCTGTTCGGGGACAGCGACCGAGTCACCCTCTGGGTCGATGAACGGGGTCAAGTCACAAAGGAGTGCCTACCGGGTCAGACCATTGCATCGGTCATCGAAGCGATGGGGCATCAAAAAGAGGCCCTGATTCAAGCCATTGAGCGCGCCCTCGAGCGGGAACAAGGCCTCGGCAGGCTTAGTCACCAGAATGCAGCGCATATTCGCGCAAATTATCAACGAGATCTCGAGGGCTACACCTATTTGGAAGGCAACGACCTTTCTTGATCGTAGAGGGGTGATCCGATAGGGGGCGCTGTCTTTGGGGGCCCCTTTGGATCTCTGCATTTATGGACTTGGCTACATCGGTTTACCGACAGCCGTCGTTTGCGCCGAAGCCGGTCTCCATGTTCACGGTGTGGAGATCTCCGAAACCAAACGGGCCTGTCTTGCCGAGGGCAGCTCACCGATCGAGGAACCGGGCCTACAAGAGGCCCTGACAGCCTGCCTTCAAACAGGCCGCCTCAAAGTGAGCGCTCAGCCGACCCAAGCGGCCGTGCACCTCGTGGCGGTGCCCACCCCTTTTCAGGCCGGTGGACGAGGCGACCCCCAGCCTGATCTCAGCTATGTGCTGGCCGCGGGAGACGCCATCGCGACGGTGGCCCGTCCCCATGATCTCGTCATTCTTGAATCAACCTCGCCACCAGGGGCCACGGAAAAACTGGCCAAGCACCTCCAGGGACTTGGCTGTGATCAACTCCTCTACGCCTATTGCCCGGAGCGGGTGCTGCCCGGGCACATTTTGCGGGAGTTGGTGGAAAATGACCGTGTCGTGGGCGGCCTCAGTCCCGAGGCGACCGAAAGAGCCGTCGAGTTCTACCGGCATTTTGTCTCGGGAGAGGTGCTCGCAACGACCGCGCGCACCGCCGAATACGTCAAACTGGCGGAGAACACCTTTCGGGATATCAACATCGCCTACGCCAATGAACTGGCCATGATTTGCGAACGAGACCCGGTCGATGTGGCCGAGGTCATCACCCTGGCAAATCGACATCCCCGAGTCCAAATCCTCAATCCCGGGATTGGCGTGGGGGGCCACTGTATCTCTGTGGATCCCTGGTTTCTTGTCTCGAGCGCCCCCCAACAAGCCGAGGTTATTCGGCAAGCGAGGCGTCGAAATGATGGGACGCCAGTCCACCTCGCCAAGCGACTTGCTGCGCTCATGAAAGCCAGAGGCTTCAGCCAAGCAGCCCTTCTCGGTGTCGCCTACAAACCCGACGTCGATGACGACCGAGAGAGTCCCGCTTGGCACTTTGCAACCGCACTCACCAAACTCGAGATCAACGTCGCTGTCGCTGACCCACTCTTCGTCGATCACCCTCATTTAGTCAGCACCCAAGCGGCCTTGGCCCAAGCCGAGGTCATCATCGTCGGCGCCGGTCACAGCGTTTTCAAGGCCCTCGAACCGGAACACGTTGCTGGCTGGACTCAAGCCCGCCTCGTCTTTGACCCGACAGCGAGCCTCGATCACCAGCGCTGGTCAGAAGCAGGGTTTCACATCTTGAAGGTAGGTAACCAGACCGGCTGGGATGTTTAGCGACCGAGGAACGAGCTGTGCTTTATAACTCGGTCGAGTTTCTGGCGCTTTTTGCAGCCACATTACTTGGGGCGGGTTGGTTAAAGGGGAGCGCTCGCCGACGTCTCCTGCTCATCGCCTCATTGATCTTCTACGGCTCTTGGAGCCCGGCCTATCTGCTGCTGCTCCTTAGCCTCATTCTGGGGAACTATCTCCTCGGAAAGCAGGCCCACAAGAACCCAGGGGGGCCTTGGCTCATCCCCCTGGCCTGCAGCTTCAATCTTGGCCTCTTAGCCTGGTTCAAATACGCCCGGTTCATCAGCGACAATATCACGCCGGCCCTCCATAGCCTCGGTATCCAAAGTGAGGGCTTCGGGCACGGTATCGTGCTGCCCTTGGCCATCAGCTTCATCACATTTCAAGGCCTCGCCTACGTAATCGACGTGTCTCGGGGTGAAGCTCCAGCGAAGAACCTAGAGGCTTTCGCCCTCTTTTTATCCTTCTTCCCCCAACTGATCGCCGGACCGATTGTCAGAGCTCGAGAGTTATTGCCCCAGTTAGAAAGGCAACGGGAGGCAGATTCCAGTGAACTCCGTAGCGGCCTCCATCTCGTCGCCTTAGGCTTCCTAAAAAAGTGTCTCATCGCCGATCATTTAGGGCTCTTTGTGGATGCAACCTGGGGCCAAGGCGCCGCAGATACGGGGGCGGCAAATCTGGTCGCTGCCTACGCCTACACCTTTCAGATTTACTTCGACTTCTCTGGCTACACCGACATCGGCCGAGGCATCGCTCGCATGCTCGGCATCCACCTGCCCGAGAACTTCAATCGCCCCTACCTCGCCCTCGGGATCCGAGATTTCTGGCGCCGTTGGCATATGAGCTTGTCCCGGTGGCTACGGGATTACCTCTTCATCGCGATGGGTGGCAGCCGCGGCTCGACAGTGAAAACCTACCGAAACTTGATGCTGACGATGATTTTGGGTGGACTGTGGCATGGGGCTGCTTGGGGCTTTGTCCTCTGGGGTCTACTCCATGGCCTCGCTTTGGCCATCGAGCGCTGGATTCATGAGCAGCCCACCTGGGTTGCCCGACTTGGCCGGTGGAATGAACACCTGTCCTATCGCTTGCTCCTTCGCTTCTTCACGTTCCACCTGGTGCTCGTCGGCTGGATTCTCTTTCGCTTGGTGGATGGCGAACAGTGCTTAAAAGCCCTGTGGCTCATCGTCAGCTTCGCGGGGGGATGGCCTGGTGCGCTCATGCCCACAGTGTTCATGATCATCATCATTGCTCTTATCTACTTCCTGCTCACACCCTTGCGCGATGGACTGCTCAATCGTCGCCTGCCCAGCCCCACCCTCCTTCTCGTCGGCTTGGTGATCGGCCTTTCGGTCGGGTTCGGCCCCCTCCAAAACCCCTTTATTTACTTCCAGTTCTAATGCGTAGCCTCGCCATTATCACCGTTGCTTTCTCCACCCTGCTAGGTCTCGAAATGGGCCTCCAGGGACGAGACCGCTTCCCCCTTCGATTGCCCACCCATCAGACCCGTTCGTGTCCTTATACCGCCCACGAGGATTCGCTGTTAGGTTATGGCTTAAAATCCATTGGAGAAGCCGAACCGGGGCAAAAGCCAGAGTTGCTCCTTGTGGGCGATTCAATCGTTGCTGGGGATGGTTATAAGGATCCCGGCCAGAGCCTGGTCCCCCGCCTGCAAAAGGCTCTGGATCACCAAGGGATGGGCCTTCATGTTCGAGGCTTAGCGGTGCCCGGCTACAATCTCTCTCAGCAACTGCGTCTCCTGGAATTGGAGTTGCAAAAAGAGCATAAGAGTCGCCCCCACGGCATCCTTCTTACCTTGAACGCTGGGGATGCAGATGCACCTTTTGAACTCACGTCGGATTGTCGTCTCGTGGATGCCTCAGCCGGCCCGAAAGAGAGGATTGGGATCAGCTCCGTTCTTCGCTTCGAGTCCCTGCGTCGACTCCTCCTCGCCAAGGTCGTGTTGGCTGCCAACCGTAGCGGCCTCACCGCCTATCTCGGCCCCCAACTCATGGGGGCGCTCAAGCCTCGGTTATCATCGCCACGCTGGCAGCAAGCAGCGAGCCACTTAAACCGGGTGAAAGCCCTCGCCAGTGAGCGAGAGATCCCCATCGCTGTTTTGATCTTTCCCTATTCCGCAGAACTCACCGTTCCACCGGAGGACAACAGCCTGGCTGACTTTCTTACCGCCTTTGCGACCGAGCAGGGGCTACCCTCTTTACGCCTCGTGGATCGGCTCGCCGGGCTAGGAACCCACGAAGCGTTCCTCGACGGCAACGCCCTGCACCTTAGCCCGATCGCTTACGACCGCGTTCTCCCCGACATCACCCGGCTCGTGGATCGACTCAAGTGAGATCAGGGAGCGGGTCGCCCGTCTCAAAACGAGGTTCACCAGCGAAGCACTGAATCCGTCCGGAAAGACGGGGCTCCCGGCCCTGCACCCGGTGTGCGACGGCTTCAAGGAACGACCGTGGCAACCCCTTTACCGCTGCAAAAGGTGGCTTTCGAGCCACCGTATGGAGGTGCACGGATCGGAGATCCGCCCCCCCATCGAGAAGGTAGCTGAGGTGATCCGCATAGTGATCGATTTCGATGGCATCAGCGATAATTCCGTCGGCCTGGCAAAATAGACTCTGAATGACGAGCGGTGCCCGCTGCCCGGCCTCAAGAAGATTGGCTAGCGTCCGTTCAAAGGGCACGGCCGTCTTGTCCACACGGGCATAAGCCCCCGGACCGCCACCGTCGAGTTTCCCATGGATTTCACCGCCGGCAGCGGCAAATCGGGTGAGCGCTTCCGCCACCGCTGGCCGGTGAACCATCGAGCAGTTGCTGAGCAAAATGAGTGGCAAGTCCCCGAGTCCGTGACTTGCGAGGCTCGAGGTCACCTCATCGATGACGGCCGGAAAATGCACCGATGTGGTGGGCTCGCCGTCGCCGGAAAAAGAGAGATCCTTGAGTTGGCGGAGGTCGGCGGGCAGGCCGCGGTGCAACGGGTGGTTCAGCAAAGAGCCATCAGTGATCCGACGCAACAGGTCGCGCCACTCGGCTCGAAAGACAGCAAAATCCACAGGCTCTGGCACGGCCGCTCCTCTGGGGCGGCTCACCTGACAGTATACGCAATGCCAATTGCAGATCCCATCGGGGTTGAGGTTGA
>PBND01000014.1 GCA_002722845.1 Myxococcales bacterium
AACTCGCAGAGAAGGCTGGTTTAGCTCCAGGTCAGTTGGTCCCCACTGACAAGGGCTATTCGGTTCAGACGCCGGCGGGAATGCCCGTTGAGATCGAGTTGAACAGCGGTGAGAAGCGTTTGAGTATACGCTTCGGAAATGGCGCAAATGGGAGTGAGAAACTCACGGGCGTGAAGAGCCAACTCACCTTACCCAAGGGGACATTGAGCACATTTTACTTGGATCTGACTCGGCTGGGTAAAGTCGCCACCACACTCCAAGGTGTGGAGACGCCAATGAAGTCCGTGATGGCACCGGCGGCGAAGATTCTCTCGAATTGGAGCTATCTGCTGGTCGACCAGCGCCTGGACAAGGACTACCATGTCCAGACCTTGCAGATCGGCCTGCCGTGAGTTCAGAAACACCGATCGACCTTCGCGGGGTCGGACGGTCCTATGCAGGTCTGGATCGACCCGTTCTCGATGGACTCGATCTGTGCGTGGGGGCGGGGGAGGTCGTCGCCGTTTTAGGGCGGAGCGGGACTGGGAAGTCCACCTTGTTGCGCATCATTGCTGGGCTCGACACAGCTTATGTTGGCCAAGCCCTTCTTGGGGGCCACTCCCTGCGAGACCTTAGTGATACGGCCCTGGCTCGCTATCGAGCCGAGTCCGTTGGCATCATCTTTCAGTCCTTTCATTTGTTGGATCATCTTACGGCTGCTGAGAATGTGGATCTCGGCGCTCGGTTCAGTCGGAAGCCAACGAGCGAAAGCACGACTGAGTTGCTGGCGGCGGTGGGGCTGGAAGGACGGGGCAGTGATCGTCCTGCCTTGATGAGCGGGGGGGAGCGGCAACGCCTCGCCATCGCCCGAGCCCTGCGCAATCAGCCTGATATTGTGCTGGCCGATGAACCCACAGGCAATCTCGATGAAGCAACGGGCCGGGTGGTGATCAACCTTCTTGCCGAGTTAGGTAGAAAGAGGGGGGTTGCCAGCGTTTGGGTCACCCACGAAGAACGTCTCGCTGCCGCGGCAGATCGGGTCTTAGTCCTTGAGAACGGACGATTGGAGGAGCGATGAAGAAAATACTTATATTCGGTCTGGCCTGTGGCTTGATGGGCTGCGTTCACGGCCGCAGCGGAGCGGTCGACACGGTGCTTCAGGACCTTCCTGCAGAACACCTTGGGGCCGTCGTGTACACGAGGGATACGGCGAAGTTTCTCACCTTTTTGAAGGCCGAGATCGACGCCATCGAGAAGATTGCCGGGGGCGCGATGCAGCAACAGATGCAGGACGACCTCGGCTTCCATCCATTGACCGCCGAAGGCTTGGCCGCCGCTGGGCTCGACCCCACAAGACAGATGGCCTTCTGGCTTGGGGGAACCAATCCGAAAAAACCCAGTGTGCATGGCGTTTTACCGCTAGGGAATCGGGACAAGTTCCTCACTGCTTTGGACCGAATTTTAGTCAAAGGCTCCCTCTCACGGGGGAGTCCAGTGAAGACGGCCAAAGGGGACTGGATTGGATTAAACCGCACCACAGGTCAGCGCTCGGAGCCGGCGGGCGGGCTCTTGATCAACTCGAGGTGGGTCATCTTAACGACTGGCGAACGTGGGGATCTGCAGGCTTTCTCTGAAGGCCCTTCAGTGGCTCAGCATCCCCATCTAGAGACCCTGCGTCATCGGAGTCAGAAAGCCGGTCAGATGGCGGTGTTTATGACGCCCAAATGGCTGGAGCAATTGCAGGGCACCTCCCTGGGCAGCGAGATGCCTCAGGCGGCGGCCCTCTATGCCGACGTGCAAATGACGCCGGGCAAGGAGGTCTTTGTGGAAGCCTTGAGCTTCAGTCTGCCCGAGGCCTTGGCGCTGCAGCGCCGCTTAACGCCCAAGCCCGTGGCGCGAGTCCCCAGCCCCAAGGGCGCGGTCTTGGCTGCGACCGGCACCATGAATGTGACGGAGCTCTTTGCCTTTGTGAAAGAAGAGGATGAAGTGGCAAAGGTGCTCAAAAAAGAACAACGGATGGTCGACGCGATCGAGCCGGTTCTCGCGAAGCTCGGTACCGACTTCACCTTTAGTCTGGGCGTCGACGGTGAACCAGCGAATCCGATGATATTGCTTGGTTCACTTTTTGCCCGTCTCGACATCGCCGGCGGGCAACCGAGAGAGGCTCTCGACGGGGTTCTCGCCGCAGCTAAAGTCTTGGAGTTGCCCACGGACAAGGTGCAGGCCGTCGAGGGGGGATACGATCTCTTCATCCCGCCCTTTGTTCGGGTTCGCTTCCGGGCCGACGACCAGAATCTGACGATCGCCTACGGTCGTGATGCCCAGCCTGATTCAGACAGTGCGTTGATGAAGATCGCTGAAGGTCAGATGAATGCCGGCCTGTTTGATGGGGCCAAGGTGGGACGCATGGTGTCCAAGATGGTCCGGATGAATATCGGGCCCAAGATCGGTGCCCTGTTGCAGCGCTATGGGTCCTGGGAAACCTGGAGTGGGCCTCTCGAGGCGATCACAGCAGGCTACGGGAGACTTAAAATCACGCCATGAGCGATGCGAGTTTGCTCCGGTCGGGTCTGAAAAGAGATCGATCTACATTGGTGATGGGCGGGCTTGGTATCGCCCTCGGGATTGGTGCACTCACGTGTTTTTTGGCCCTCGGACTTGGACTTCGGACCCATGTCATCGATGGCTTGGTCGGGGAACTCCCGGTCGGGACCCTCGATGTGAAACCCTCGGGCTCCAGCGTCTTGATGGGATTGCTGGGAAGCCAGAAGAGCCAAGGGATGGGGCCGGTGGTCGAACCGGCGAAGATCCAAGGACTAGAAGAAACCCCGGGCGTTGCCCGAGTCGTTCCTCGGATCAGGGTCGACGTGCCCATGATGGCTTGGGGGCTGCAAAAGGAGTTGAACCTTCCTAAGCCGGTCGCCGTCGATGTCTTCGCCACGGGCCTGCCAACCGACTGGGTGACGGACGATGTTCAGCCCGGTCACGTCTTTGCGGATCCAGGCAAGGGAAAAGTCATTCCTGTACTCGTCTCTCGCCGACTGGTGAACATGGCGAACAGTGCCCTTGCTGCGACCGTGAAAGTCAACCTGACACCCAAATTGCTGGCCGGCTTGGAGTTTCGTTTGATGGTTGGGCGGTCTTACATGACCGGGGGAATCCGAGGTCCGGGCAAAGGCAGGACGGTCACCTGCAAGATCGTCGGCGTGAGTGATAAGGCGATTACGCTGGGCGTGTCGGTTCCGGAAGGCGTCGCTGAGCGCTGGAACCGGGAGTTTGAGAAAGCGCCCCGACCGGTTGCTGGCGCTTGGGTCCAGCTATCTGAGACCCGTCAGATGGCGAGTGTGGTGGCCGCCATCGAGAGTTACGGTCTGCAAGTGGATGAAGGCCCCCGGTTGGTCGGCTTGGTCATCGATGGCTTGCTCGCCGGACTGGTCCTCGTCGCTGGGCTCCTCTTGCTTTTGGCGGCGATGATCATCGCGCAGACCTTCTACAGTCGGGTCGCGATGCGTCGCCGTGAGTATGGTTTGTATCGGGCCTTAGGGGCCCCGAGGGGCTTGATTTATCGCTTAGTCCTCGGCGAGGCCCTGATCGCCGGTGGTATCTCGGGCTGCCTTGGCGTGCTGCTGGGCTTCGGCGCAGCCTACGGTATTGAAAGCACCACTTTGGCTGCCCTGCCGGACCTACCGTTTGAACTGAATGCCCTGGCTTTGTATCACCCGGGTTTAGGCTTGTTGGGGGTCGCTCTTGCGCTCTCGTTTGCCTTGCTGGGGGCGCTGGGGCCGGCCGCTCGGGCAGCCTCCGTTGATCCAGCGGAGGCCCTGGAACTCTCGTGAACAGCGAACGGTCACCCTGGATCGTCTCGCCACGCTTTGATCTTTCTTTCTTTTTGTTGGGGGCCTGGCTGGTTCCGATCCTGCTCTGGGCGGGGATTGGTCTCTGGGGCTTACTGACCTCCTTGCTGATCTTTCGTGTGCTCGACTACAGCCATATCTTCGTCACCTGGCCCTTCACCTTTGGCGACCGGGAGACCATGACCGCACACGGTCGATGGTATCGAGTGGGCTTTCTCGCCATCGTGATTCTTTCCGTGTTGATGACGACCTTGGGCCGGAGTGCTCAGGTGCTGTGGTGGAGCGTGTTTATCTACTGGGGTGCCTTCCACATCATTCGGCAGCATTATGGCTTTCTGCGGATCTACCAAGCCCGTCAGGGGGCGACACCCGAGTTAGCAAAAGCCGAAGTCGGCTTACTCTACAGCGGCACCGCCTTCCCTTATCTGCTGAACCTCTCCCAGGGCTGGGCCTTGGACCCGATGGGGGATCAGGTCTTTCAACTGCCTGTCCCAGCGGTGTTGGCCTGGGGTGCGCTTGGCATTTTCGTTGCCTGCGCTGTTCAGGTGGCTTGGGGCTGGTGGTGTCTACTTCGCAGTGGCCGGAGGGTTGGATGGCAGCGGCTCCTGCACCTCGTGCTGGCCATCAGTAACTTTTGGGTGGGGCTCTTGTGGGCGGGCCAGACCAATGCTGCCCTCGCAGCCCTCTTCATCACCAGTTATCATGACCTTCAATACCACGGCGTGATCTGGTGGGTTGGTCAGCGTCGTTATCGCCGTCGCGACAGTAACCCGTTCGGCAGCCTGTTTACCGCTCGGCTGCCCTTGCTGCTCGTCGGCTTTGTGCTGGCAGCCGGCTGTTTGCATACTTTGATGATTGGGGATCTGAGTTGGCTGCCTGGCCTGGAATGGAGCCGTTTCGCCTTCAGTGACGAGCCCGGACCGATGATGTACGTGGCCAACTTCTTCATTGGCACGGTCGCGGCCCACTACCTCTTTGATGGGAAAATGTGGAAGATGAGCGAGAATCCGAGACTCCGGCAGGAGCTGGATCTCAGCCGGCCTTCAGGGGCCTGACGAGGAGTGAGCGATTGAGTGAAGCGAAGGTTCTGGGCGAGGACAGGTCCCCCGGTCCCTGGGTTGTTTCACCGGTCTACGACCAATGGTTTCTTCTGGGCGCTTGGCTCTTTCCCTTCGGACTTCTTTTGCTGGTGGCCCTCTTGGAACCGACGATGGGTCGGCTGGGGGCCGTCGCCAGCGCTTACCTTGTGTTTCAGTTTGTCGACTGCGCGCACATTTTCATTACCTGGCCCATCCTGTTTGGGGACCGGGGGATCCGGGCCCGTTATGGCGACAGCAACCTGATCATCTTTGCCGGGATCGTGCTTGCCTCCATCGCGTGCACCTACAGTGGGCGCACGACTCAGATGGTCTACTGGACCAGTTTCCTCTTCTTCGGGACATGGCACAACATCCGGCAACACTACGGCTTTCTGCGGCTCTACCAGGCCCGCACACCATCTTTGGACCGGCAGGCTGCTCGCGCAGAGGTGCTTTGTCTCTATGGTGGGACAGCGACCGCTTTCTTCACCAACATTCACTTTGGTTGGCTGTACGAGAGCTTTGGCGCCAACGTGACGTGGATTCAGGTGCCGGCCTTGGTGCCCTGCGCCTGCTTTGTGGTCTTTCTCTATGGCTTGATCGGCGCCCTGGTCGGGATGTGGCAGCGACGCCGGGCAGGCTTGCCGGTGGGGGGACCTCGTCTCCTGCACTTGTTTCTCGTGCTCTCGAATTTCGTTTTGGGTCTGTTGGTACTGACCCGGGGCGACCTGTTGCTGACCGTGCTGTTTATCACCAGCTACCACGATCTGCAGTACTTGCCCTTGGTCTGGCATATGGGTCGGCGACGCTACAGCAGTGAGCAGGGGGCCAAGGAGAACCCATTGGCCCTGCTCTTTCGCTCGGGCCACTTTGTCTACTTCTTGGGGGCCTTAGCCCTCGGGGCGCTGATTCATGTGACCGCTGTTGGCCAGCTCAGCTTCCTCAACGGCCTGGACTTTACGGCCTATGCCCTGACCGATGAACCGGGGCTGATGAACTACGTGGCGAATGGGTTCATTGCGACGAGCCTAGCCCACTTCATCCTCGATGGGCGCATCTGGAAGTTCAGCGAGGACCCCCGTCTAAAGGATGAGTTTGACCTGCATCGACGGTCTGAGGGGGCGGCATCACAGGGCTCGGGGGTTGGGCCTGCGGCCGGCTAAGGCCACGGGGGTGTTGTACCAGGATGGTGGCTGGCCCATCAGCGTCTGGTTCTAGGATAAAAGCTGGTGGGCCAAAGCGGCGACCGCCGAGGCCGGTCGCACGCAGCCAAATGCGCTCTTCGCCCTCTGTCTCGACCGCGACGTGGATGACACCAGGCCGGTCGGCGACTTTGGCACTGGGTCCGGTCGCGTTCATTTCGATCTCGATGCGCAAGGCCACCTGCTCTTTATCCTGATGGCGATAGCTAAACTCGATGGGTGCAAGCAGGTAGGCCCGGAGGTCCAGCGGGTGCTGGGGCAGGTTACGGGCTTTGCGGGCAGCCCAAATCTGACCGGAAACGCGGTCGACTTCATAGGCGAGGAATTGGTCGGGGTGGGCAGCATCGGAGCCTCGCTCCGGCGGCATGATCCAAAAGAAGAAGACGGCAAAGACAAAGAAGCCTGCCTTCACTGCACCCCAGGGGATTTGCCCTTTAAGCCCTGCGGCCGCCGCACCGCAGATGAGCAGCCATAGGACGGGGTTTGGGGGGCTGAGATAGTAGCTCCAGGGCCCCCCGAAGTGGAGTTGCCAGGCATCGACCAAACGCCACAGGGCCAACGCGATGATGGGGGTACAGAGCAGCCACCGCCACAGTCGTGGGTCCTGGGCAGGAGGTTGTAGTCCTACCCCAGTTTCATCGAGGTGATCAGCCGGTTGTTGGGCCTCGTCGTCTGTCAACGGATGGTCCCCCCTTTTCTCTTAGCCTTCGGACAGGGCATAGGACCACCGTGTTTCGTTCCCTTCCCATGGTGCTGGCCTTGGCCAGTTGCAACCTGCAGCAGGCTCCCGCGCCAATGGGGCCCGAACCCAAACAATGTCTGGATCTCGAGACCGCGCTCCAGGCCACTCGAACGGCCCTCGATGAGCAGCGCTTTCAGTGGCTAGGTCAGGTCATTCGGGAGGTCTTTGTCGAAGGAAAACTGGGTTCGGAGTTAAGATCGGAACTCACCGACCCAGCGTCCCTAGAAGCCCATCTCGAAGGCAATCACCTGAGAACCTTGGTTGGGGTCATTGTTGAAGGTCTGGCCGAGATGATCCCGGCCCAAACCTTAAGGGGGCTCGAATCCATTGTGTCGGAAGATGTGTCGATCGGGTCACTCATGGCATTTATGGATGCCCAGCCGGCCCGGTGGGACGTGCTGGATCCGGTTCGAGAGATGTTCTCTTCTTGTCGGGATGGTGGAGATCTGGCCGACCTGCTGGTGCACCTGCCAATGGTCGAGGGGAACTGTGGCGAGGCTGAGCTCCTCTGCGCCATCGATCATTTGGTCATCGTCTTGAAGTCGCCGGATTTGGCCGAGTCCTTAGCGAACGTAGATTTCGAAGGGCGCATCGGTAGGGAGGCTTTTCAACAGCTCATTATCCACGTCATGGACGTCACCGCGACCCCTGGTTTCGACGCCGAAGCCCTCGCCGGACAGTTGCGCAACATTTTCGGCGAGCGCCTGGACGAAACGACGCTCGATGCTTTGGACGGTCTGATCGGCTCCTTTGGTCGGTTCATGGCCAATCAGCAGGTTCAGCAGCCCTGGAGTCGTGTGGTTTCGTGCGTCAAACGCTACGATCCGGAGCGGGCTGTTAGCGGCCTGACCTATGACATGTTGACGGATGGGGGCCTGAATTCCGGCACGACAGCCCGTGTGCTGACCGAGACAAAAGCCAACTTGGACGCTCAGCGCATGATGGTGGAGTGGAGCCGTATGGCGACCTTGCTCGCCGAGGATCCAGCCTTGCGCGAGCGACTTTCTTTGGGCTTGAAGCCCCTTTTGGTCCCCTCGCTCGTTCGATGGATCTCGCCCCGAGTGGTCGATCTCCAAGAGCGTGGCGTTTTGGCTGAATGGGTCCGACTTGTGGCGGAGGGCTTACCTTGCGACGACTAATCTTATTGGCCGCGTTCTGTTCCACCAACGCATGGGCGAATGCCATCGAAGTCTATGGCTTCGGCGCGTCAGGGACCGCCCAGGGTCTGAGCTCGGCCGCAGCCCCAGGGGCCCTTGCTGCCTATGGAAACCCTGGCTTTCTCACCGCTTCTGGACAGGGGCATTTCACCCTCGGTTTCCAGGGCACGCAATCAGCGCTCTCCATCGATGGATCCAAGCGGACGGCCGAGCCTGCCCGCGCATCCCAGCACGTGCTCATGGGTCTCAATCTCCCCTTGGGGGAGGTCCTTGGTCGCAGGCTACACTTTGGCCTGGCCTTCCAGAGTCCGCAAAAGCAACTGGTCACGACTCGAGCGCAGCACGCGTCTACACCCCACTGGGCTTTCTACGATGGTTACACGGAGCGCGTTGCTTCTGCACTCGCTCTTGGTTTGGATTTAGGGGCGGGTTTTTCCGTTGGCTTCGGCGCCCAAAATAACGTGGGCCTAGATGGTCAGGTCAACCTGGCTGTCGATCCGGGCGCGGAGCGATTTACCGAGCGGAAGCTCGATTTCAATTTCTACGGTGTGTGGAGCCCGATTGTGGGCCTGCGTTGGCATCTGGGTAAGACCCACCTCGGGCTCAGTTACCGTCGTCAGACTGTCCAGTCCTACGCGACCCCTGCGCTGGTCGATGTGGACGGACTCGATGCCCAGTTTACCCTGGGGCTCGGTGGTCAGAGTCACTTCATTCCTGACACCACCGAGTTGGCTGTGCGCTACCAACACGGCCTACGCCGATGGCTCAGTCTCGGGTTGGTGCACAAGCGGTGGAGTGCGCAGCCCGACCCGCGGCTCGATACCAGTCTAACCGTCAGCGGTGATGATGCTGAACAGTTGGGTTTGGACGCGGCCTTGGCCTGGCCCGACCCGGCCGAGGCTTGGGGAATTTCCCCGGCCTACAGCGACACCCTTGCCTTTGCCCTCGCAGGCAGTTGGGAGATGAAGCCGGTTCACGCCACCCTCTCCTACGGCTTTGAACCCAGCCCCGTGCCCGAGCAAATCGGATTCTATAATCAGGCCGACGGCGATAATCACCAGGTTGGTTGGGGGCTAGGTTACGATTTTGACGCTGCATTGGGGGCTCGAGGCTGGTCGGTCATGTTGGCCGGTCGGCATCGGATTTACCCGACCCGTAGCAACCGCAAGGAGCGGGTCGGAGACCCGACCGGCGACTGGAGTGCTGGTGGCCTCTTTCACGTGCTGGTCCTGGAGTTCCAACGGGGCCTTTAGCGCCCGGATGCCATTTTCCCCTCGTGCGCGCGTTGACCCCGTCGACGCTCCAGCAGTATCACCGGGTAAGGCCGAGACCAAAGGGGACGGTATGAGTTCAAATTTAATCGCCCTCCAGAACCGATTTCTGGGGGCTGGTGAGACGATCTACGACCGTCTTGCCCAAGTGGCTGAGGAGCAGGGCGCCATTGACTCGGCAGCCATCGATCAGTTGGCAAAAGAACTCAAGTTGCCTCCCGCTATCATCCGCAGTGTCGCTAAGTTCTACGATGATCTGCGCAGCCTTCGCTTAAGGGGCCCTCAGCCTGACAGACGGGGCCTGTTGGGCTAAGACGGACCCGGTAGGAGAAAGATATGCGCCACCTGTCCTCCCTGGCCCTCCTGACGCTGATGGCCTGTCCTGGGTCGGTCGTAGATGACCCTGATGGGCCACCGGCACCCGACGGGGGCGTTGAAGCGCCCAGTGATGCCGGTGTCGAAGCACCGATCGACGGAGGACAAGCCGCAGTCGATGCGGGGGCTTCGCCGGTGGCCGATCCCGATGGTGGCGTGGTGAGACCGGATGCCGGAGTCGCGGCCCCGGACGGGGGGGTTGAACCCGAACCCGAACTCAGCGACGTTTTTATCGACAACCCGTTGGGGACCTACGAGATTCTCGATCTCTGGGTTGATGAGGAGGAGGAAGAACCGCCCGTCTTTGAAGGTCTGGTCTTTGCGGACAATGGCGCCACCGCGATGATGGCGGACCTCAGCGAGTGCATTCCCAGCATTGTGTTCGCAGAATGGCGTGTGAACGGCGAAGGGCAGTTGTTGACCTACGGGGGACCCGACGAGGTGGAGGGAGACCTTCTTCTGGGCGCTTTATCGGATAACGGCACCATGACCATTCAGTTTCCTGGCGGTGGTGCGGTGCTGCGTCGAATCCGTACCGACTGCCACACCATGGAGAATCACGTCGGTGCATGGCAGATGATGGGTGAAGAACCGGAGCAGCAGATGACTGTCGTGCTAACGGATGCAGAAGACTATGTGGTGATGATCAGTAATGACCCCTGCTTCCCCTTGGTGTCGGCGACTTATGATTTAGTCGGGCCCTGGCTTCGGATCGCAGAGGAGGACGATGATGAGATGGGTGACTCCGTTCCGATTTTTGTAAAGAGAGGCAGCTTGTACTTGGCAGGAGTTGGTGTGGAGAACGGTGAAGGGACACCCCCTATGGAGCGCATCGACCGCTGTGAAGATGGCGCGATGAGTCTGCCGCCTCAAGTACTGGCAGGCACCTATCGAACCAGTGGCAACAACCCGCCGGCCCCTTTCATTGCCATGGGCGCCGATGGGCAGTTCACCTTGCTCACAGAGGTGAGTCCCTGCTCGCCCATCAGCAGTGGTGAGTACACGGCCAACAACACCGTCTTCGGATATCGGGTGGGTGAGCAGACGGGATTGGGGCGCTATACGATGGAGGGGGCCAATATCACCGTCTACCAAGGCCTTGAGCCCCAGGCGCCGGTTTGGCTGAACCTCACCCGTGTTCGGTCGGCTTGCCATTAGGATTCGAGGTCAGATGCGTTCTTGCTTGGGCTTATGGGGAGTTGTTGCGGTCTTGGGGCTGCTGACTGGCTGTTCTAGCCCTTGCGAACTCAACGCGGACTGCGTCGCACCCGATGTCTGCTTTAATGGCATTTGCTCGCCTCCGAGCGATGGGGAGGCTCCCGGTTGTGAGGCCCACGGGGATTGCAGCGACTTGGCCGTATGTGATTGGTCCTTGGGCCAATGTCAGAACCTCGAGCCCGGTGCTTGTCACCCTGAAGATCCGGATCGCTGCCGCTGCCGAGAAGCGGGGGTTTGTCCCGAGAACCTGTGTCGAGCCGATGGATTTTGCTGGCACGAGCAAGCCCAAGGACCCGATGCCGGCCCCCCTGGTGGCGAAGACGCCGGCCACCAAGGTTGCGAGCGCACAGGGGACTGTCCAGAGGGGCATTACTGCTATCCTCGGGATGGTTCCTGTCGTCCCCTCGAGCATCCCTCTTGTCGGGAAGATCGAGATTGCCGTGAGGCGGATGGGGAGCGTTGCGAGCGAGATGCAGACCGGGAACTCGGTCAATGCGAAGCACCCGCGCCCGAATGCGAGGATGACTTCGATTGTCCGGCGACGGACCGCTGTCTAGCCGGGCGCTGTATGCCTCGGCCCGAGCCTCGCTGTGGTGACGGCGTGCTGGACGATGGCGAGGCCTGCGACGATGGGAACAACCGGGACGGTGATGGCTGTAACCGGAACTGCGCCCTTGAGGCAGTCTGTGGCAATGGTGTGGAGGAGCGAGGCGAGCAATGCGATGACGGCAATCGCCGGGCTGGCGATGGCTGCGATGGCAACTGCCGTATCGAGCAGGAGGCCCAGTGTGGCAATGGTTGGGTTGAAGGCGATGAGCAGTGCGATGACGGCAACGACGTCGATACGGACAGTTGCACGACAGCTTGTCGCCGGGCCGCCTGTGGCGATGGCTTCGTTTGGGCCATTCTAGAGGAATGCGACGACGGCAACGACGCCAACGGCGATGGCTGCGATGCCTTCTGTCGACTCGAAGGCTGTGGCAACGGGCGTCTTGAGGCCGGCGAGGAATGCGACGACCGGAACCGCGAGAACGATGACAATTGCACCAATGAATGCCGTCGGGCGGTTTGCGGCGATGGCATCCTGAGAAACTTTGGCGAAGATTGCGATGACGGCAATCTGGAGCCGGGAGATGGTTGCGACGAGCGTTGTCGGATTGAAGGCTGCGGCAACGGCCGAATTGACGAGGGCGAAGAGTGCGACGACCGCAACCAAGTCGATGGTGACTTCTGTACCAATGAATGTCGCCTCGGGGTTTGCGGTGATGGCGTCTTGAGGGAGTGGTGGGAGCAATGCGACGACGGCAACCTCGTCGATGGGGATGGTTGCGATGCCGAATGCCAAATCGAGGGCTGTGGCAATGGGCGTCGGGAAGAGGGTGAAGAATGTGATGACGGCAACGCCGACGATGGGGATTGGTGCACCAATGCTTGTACGGAAGCCCGCTGTGGTGATGGCGTCGTCAGGGATTTCTGGGAGCAGTGCGACGATGGCAACAACGTGGCCGGAGATGGCTGCGACGAACGTTGTTTTAACGAAGAGGACTAGGCCCGGTTCGCCGCCTTCACCTTCTTCAGGGCTTCTCGCAGTCGGCGCCGGGTGCGCTCCTTGCCCAGCACGGTGAGCGTTTCCCACATACCTGGGGTTGCCTTGCGCCCAGTCACTGCGATGCGAACGGGCATGAAGAGGTCTCTGGGCTTCCAGCCGGTCTCCTCGCAATGCCCTCGCAAGAGTTGCTCGATCGGTTCTTCGCTCCACTCCATCAACTGGTCCACTTTATCGATGAGGGAGGCGAGGACCGGCTCCAGCTCTTCGAGGCTCTTCTTTTTGGGCTTCAGATCCTCAGCCTCTACATCGAGGTCGCCGCTAAAGAAGTAAGCGACCTGGGGCATGAACTCGTCGAGTCGATCCATGCGCTCATGGACCAACGGGACGATTTGAGCCCAGCGTTCATCGCTCAGCAGGTGCTCTTTGAGCCGCTCCCAAATTCCTTCCGGGCTATGGTCCTCACGGATATAGCGACCGTTGAGCCAACTGAGCTTCGCCACATCGAAGACGGGCCCGCCGAGGGTGACGCGTTCCAGCGAGAAGGCGGCAACCATCTCTTCAAAGCTAAACTTCTCCCGGGTCTCTTCGCCTTCTTCGACCGGAAAGCTCCAGGCCATCCGTGCCAAGTAGTTGCGCATCGCTTCGGGCAAGATACCAGCATCGCGGTAATAGTTGAGACTCACCGGGTTCTTGCGCTTACTGACCTTCGACTTGTCCGGATTGCGCAGCAAAGGAAGGTGGCAGAAGACGGGCTGCTTCCAGCCAAAGGCTTCATAAAGCATCACGTGCTTGGGTGTAGACGTGATCCACTCTTCGCCGCGGATGACGTGGCTGATCTCCATCAGGTGATCATCGACGACGTTGGCCAAATGATAGGTTGGAAAACCGTCGGATTTGACCAGGACTTGGTCATCAACCTCCTTGTTGGCGAACTCGATCGGGTCCCGCAGCAGGTCTCGCACCACCGTCGTGCCTTCCCGATCGACCCGCAGGCGAATGACGTAGGGCTCGCCAACTGCCATCCGGGCCCGGGCTTCAACGGGATCCAGATCTCTGCAGTGGCCATCATAACCGAGCCAGCCTTTGGCCTTCATTTGTTCCGTGCGCAGCGTGGCGAGCCGCTCCGGGGTACAGAAACAGGGATAGGCCTTGCCCGCATCCACCAACTGCTGGGCGTATTGAGCGTACAGTTCACTGCGTTCCGACTGCCGGTAAGGGCCATAGTCACCGCCGCAATCTGGCCCTTCATCCCATTGGATCCCCACCCATCGCAGGGCATCGTAGATCATCGCTTCCGAAGTCGGGGTGCACCGGCTCTGGTCGGTGTCTTCGATCCGCAGGATAAAGCGGCCACCCTTTTGCATGGCAAAGACCTTGTTGATGAGGCCGATGTAGGCGGTGCCGATATGGGGGTCGCCTGTGGGCGATGGAGCGATGCGGACACGGACGGACATAGTCAGAGCCTCAGGGTCATTCGTAAGCGGGGCGCTGCTAGCAGGAGATTGGTGAATACGAAAGCACCACGGGCAGGCTGAGGTTGACTAATCTCTGCGCTTGATTGATCCAGCGACCGAGAGCGTCATAAAAGCGAGCACAAGCAGGAGCCCAAGATGAGCTATTCGAATCCTTTGGATAATCTTCGTTCCGTCCGTGAGAACGAGCACTTTGTGAAGAGCAACTCCGATGCCCTGGAGGCCATGCGCCTGCGGAAGAAAGCTCGGGAGATGGGCGAGGCAACCGGCGTCACAGACGAAGATCTGATCAACCATCTTGTCGAGCTTGGTATCGATGTAGAGACGGTTCGTATCCTCCATTTGGTCCCGATGATTCAGGTGGCCTGGGCCAATGGCCACATCGACCAAGAAGAAAGAGCGTTGATTGAGTTGGCCGCGCAGGGGCGCGGCGTGAACGAACGCCCAAAGGCGCGGGCGCTCTTGACCGAGATGCTTTCCCGGCCGCCGACGGCGGACCTGTGCAATACGGCCCTGGATTTCTGTCGCTTGGTGCTGACGGCCGAGGGTGACGATGGTTCGGGCATCGAGAACCTCCAGGAGCTGGCCCTAAGGGTTGCTGAAGCCCACGGCGGATTCTTCGGAATTGGTGCGGTCACCGATAGTGAGCGTCGAGCTCTTGAGCAGATCTCTGAACGTCTCCATCGCAAGTAAGCCGGGTTCACGCCGAGTCCGTACGGCGATTGATCGATAAAAAAGGGACTCAATTCCTTTGACGGCCGGCGTCTGCTCCCGTATTCGCCCACGCCGAATAAGGAATGGAGGCACCATGAGCGTGCGTCTGCGTATGGTTCGAGGTGGTCGTAAGAAGCGGCCTTTCTACCGTCTGGTGGCGGCCGACACGGCCCGGACCCGGGCGGGTAGCTACATTGAGCGTTTGGGGACCTTTGACCCCCTCGTTGAGCCTCCGGCGCTGAAGCTGGAAGAGGACCGTATTCGGTACTGGCTCGGTGTGGGTGCGA
>PBND01000015.1 GCA_002722845.1 Myxococcales bacterium
CACCCTCGACAAGTGCGATCTGGCCATTATGTCCCGGTGAGACCCCCCCCAATGGAGTCTCCTGACTACGTCGCCCACAGCAGCGCCTTATTCAACGAATTAGGTCTGAGCCATACGCTCGCTCAGGATGACGCATTCATGCGTCTGTTTTCCGGCGATCTAAGTGTGGCGCAGGCGCCAATGCACCCCTTTGGATGGGCGACCGGGTACGCGCTTTCTATTTATGGGATGGAGTACACCGAACAGTGCCCTTTCAGAAACGGTAATGGTTATGGTGATGGTCGAGCGATCTCGGTGTTCGAGGGCTGTTTCAAGGGTGTGCGTTGGGAAATGCAGCTTAAAGGCGGTGGCAGAACGCCATACTGTCGTGGCGGCGATGGGCGCACCGTGCTGCGGTCAAGCGTACGCGAGTTTCTCGCGCAGGAGTTGATGCACGCCCTCGGTATACCCACCTCGCGCTCTTTAACGCTGTATATGTCCCGAACCGAGACGGTAAGCAGACCCTGGTACAGTGCAAATTCGAGATCCTTCAATCCCGATGTCATGGTCAGTAATCCCGTCGCCATCTCAACCCGTATCGCCCCCTCATTCCTCCGTGTAGGTCAGCTTGAGTTGTTCGCTCGGCGCGCCCGCGGTGGCGCCCATCCCAACGCGCTCAAAGAACTGAGGATGATTGTCCAACATCTCATGGAGCGGAATTACCGACGGGAGATTGATTCGACCCTTGCCTTTGGCGACCAAGTGGTTGAGCTGGCTCGACTGTTTCGAGGACGACTCGTACGCCTCGTGGCGAATTGGATCCGAGTGGGCTACTGTCAGGGGAATTTTAACAGCGATAACTGTGCGGCAGGTGGCTTCACCCTCGACTACGGCCCCTTTGGATTCTGCGAACAATTCGACCCTAGATTCCAGCCCTGGACCGGAGGCGGTGACCACTTCTGTTTTTTCAATCAGCCGGCTGCTGCCGAGACCAACTTTCAGATGTTCTGTACAGCGCTTCGACCACTACTCAGCGACAACAACGCGGCCTTGGCGCAGCTCGATGACACTCGAGGCGGGTTCGGAGAGGCGATGGAACACGAGCTTGAACGGATGTGGACCCGTAAACTCGGTCTGACAACGTTTGATCCCACGCTGCTGCGCGACTTGCTGCATCTGATGGTTCGTACCAAGGTCGACTACACGATCCTGTTCCGACAACTTTCAGACATTCCAGACTCTCTCTCTCCATTGAAACAAAGTTTTTATGAATCCGGCTCAGCGCAGCGCGACGCGCAATGGACAGACTGGTTACGCCGATGGCGCGATCAGGTAATGCGTAGCGGCGACGTCGGAGAAACCTCGGCGTCCATGAAGCGGGCGAACCCCAGCGTGACTTGGCGGGAGTGGTTGATCGCCCCGGCCTATCAAGAGGCAGAACGGGGCAATCACGGCTTAGTTCATGAGATTCAAGAGGTATTCAGCACACCATATGGTGAATTATTACCGAAGCTTGCAGCCAAGTACGATCGTCTTAAACCCAAAGAATTCTTTAATGCCGGCGGCGTGTCCCACTATAGCTGCTCATCCTGAAGCGGAAACTTGCTGACCAACGGGGTGGGTGATTTTGAAAGTCTTTTGTTTACGGATACTTACCAAAAAAATTAGAGTTCTGTTCAATGTTTAGCGATGTGATCTACGCCCGTCCTTTGGTCACAGGTTGCATCTTTTGTAGCCTTCTCATCGGGCAGGTGAGACCGGCCGTGGCGACTTCCGGCGACCGCCCCAGGAAGGAGACGGCCGCCGTGACCAAGGTCACCCAAACGGACCCCGACCGGGTGGCGGTGACCGACTTCCTGAAGACCGCGAGAGCGGCAGCAGAGGCGCAAAATAAGCGAACTCCGGATTCTGGCTACGGCGTCGATCGCCGCACTTTCTATCTCGCGGAGGCCTGGTGTGTTCAGCGAGTCAGCCTACCCAGGAACATGGTGCTTGAACGCTGCAAAGTGCTCGACGTCTCGGACGGCCGTGTGGCCGTGCTGGTCGTGACCAGCAATTGCGAAGTCGAACACTGTGATGCCGATTACTGGATCTTCTCGGATCGTCGTGGCCTGCGCCGATCGCCGATTAACCTAGACTTTGAGCTCGTCGTCTCACCGGATCACCAATTCATGTACGTGGGTGAGGTCCAATCCGGTCCTGAAGGCCCAAAAGCGCACCTCATGCGCATCGAGTTGAAGACCATGAGCCTTCGAAGAGTGGCCAACTGCGCAGCGCCCGTGCTGTCCCCGTCCAAGCGCTCCATCGGCTGCCGAGATGCTTCGGGTAATGTCCACAGGTTCCCGCTACCTGACGGTCCCCTTACCCTGGTCCACACCATCGATCTCGGCAAGAAGCGGATCTACAGCGATGCCCATAGTGGAGTGACCCTGCCTGCGGTCCGGTTCATCGCAGACAACCGCATACGAATCGTCACATTGACTCAAGGCGGAGACGAAGAGGATATCGAAGAAGCCAATTGGGTCGAGTCACCGCGCCCCCCGCCCAAGTAAAGAGGGCGCCGGCCCTGAAGTACTATAGGCAGGCTCGTCACTCTGACGTGGAGCGTGCGGTTCGATGGGCGGCGCTTGTGCAACGGGGAAACAGTAAGCTCATCAAGCTCGAAGATCGGTTGAGGGAAAATCGACCAAACGGCACAACTTGACCCGGACAAAAACCGTAAGATACTGTTCTTGCGCTGTTTTTTTGCTTCGACTCAAGGTGAAGGTCCCCATGTCAGCCAACCACCTTTCTGTTCTCCTCCTCCTGTTCGTTGCCGCCTGTGCGACCAAGGGGTCTTCAGGCTTCCAACTCGCCCAATCCCCCCGGTGTGCCCCCGACCTTTGCGAGATTCATTCGGCCGAACCCACTTGGCTCAGGGAACCCTGCATCGAACGATGTCCCGACGGATGGATTCGGAGCTGTTGCGGCAGGGGCATGGCGTTGGCTGACGGAGAGCAGTGTCCCTGCGTGCCCAAGAAGCACAACGACGCATGCCGCAGGACCATGATGCCTCGGATCGAATGTAAGCCGGGGGGTGACCCCCTTGAAGCCTGTAAACGGCATGATCCGGGCCCCCCCCCCTGAGTGTGAGCTTATGAGGCAACCCGAACGTGCTGGTCGCTTCCTGATTTTTTGTCCGCAAAGCCTTCGGAACCTAGCGCTCTCGACGGAGCGGAAACAATGCGGGTCTCTTCACCGTCGAGTGCCGCCATTGTGTATTGATATGAACCGGACGAGCGAAGTACTTAGCTGCTGCAAAGTGCTCCACTGAACACGGCCCTGTCGACAAGAGACACGCATGAACTCAACTGCAGAGATGATCCGCATGCGGCAACGCAAGCAACGCCTCCCCAGAGCAGAGCTGCTGCTGAGGTCTCTCTAAGAGGCTCAGATCCCATGCCAAATCTGACAAGCGAGCGTCTCCGAATCGAGCCCATTAGGTCAACACACGCGCCGTTGGTCTTCTCCCCGTTACAGGACCCCGCGATCTACACCTACCTGCCCGAGGACCCACCCACGTTCGAGGCCTTGCAAAATCGCTACGACTATCTGGAAAGTGGCTGCAGTCCAGATGGAGAGGCCTTGTGGCTGAATTGGGTTGGGTTTCTTCGCGACTCCATGACGCCGGTCGGCACCTTTCAGGCGACACTCCCAAAGGGCAAAGCGGGCTCGTTCGCCTACGTCGTGTTCCCACCATTCTGGCGACAAGGCTACGCTCGGGAGATGGCACGTTGCGTCATCAGTCATGTGTTCGAAGCCCATCAAACCACCAGTCTGTATGCGGAGATTGATACGCGCAACACCGGCTCAATTCGCCTCGTTGAGTCCCTCGGACTGACTCGAACAGCGACCACCCAGGCTGCCGATTTCTTTAAAGGTGCTTCGAGCGATGAGTATACCTACTCGGTATCCCGAGAGGACTGGTCTGCCCAGCAGAGTGCGGACGGTTGAGCGAAGCAAGGTCACCCAATACCGGGGCCCCCCTGACGAGGCGCTTCAAGTCGTGTCGTCATTGGATGCCCATGGAAAAGACGTGATACAAACCGTCAACGTTAGGGGCCCTGTGCCATGACCCGAATTGAACAATTAGCTCAGCAACAATTAGATGCTTACAACCGGTCCGATCTCGATGCCTTTGTCGCCTGCTATCATTCAGATGTCCGGGTATTGAATGGCGATGAAGAGAGCGTCTGCGGCATCGAAGGATTTCGAGAACGCTACCGAACATTGTTTAATGACTGGGAGTTTGGTGCGACGGTGCCGCAACGCATGGCACTCAACACCCACTGCATCGACTTTGAAGCATGGTGGCGGATTGACCCCCAAACCCAACAACGCAGCGAAGGTCAGGTTTTGGTACGCTACGAAGAACGAGATGGGCTCATCGGGACCGTTCAATTTTTAGCCTGAAGCGGCTCCCCTCAGCCCGTTCTTACCGGCCCCTGCGGCAAAAATGATCGTCATCCAATTGAAGAGGCAGAAACCCGATCGACAGATCGCCTAGAATGGAGTCCCAATACCCATTTGCACATTTGCGCAAATATGCATAAGGTGCTGTCCATGGATACTGAAACCGTCGAAAACCTGGCTGGACTGCTCAAAGCCTTGGGAGAGGTCAACAGGCTCTCTTTGGTGTGCAGGCTCTGTGACTGCAACACGCCCCAGAATGCGATGTGCCTGTGCGAGTGCTGCAGTGTGGATGCGTCAGGCGTATCCAGACATCTCAAACTGCTCTCGAAAGAGGGAATCGTGAGCGTTGAGAAGCGAGGCAGAGAGCGAAGCTATTCGTTAAATAGATCGTATGTTGCGAGTCAGTTGAGAGTGCTCGCAGACAAGATTGAATGGACTGAAAATGAGGAGGCATCATGAGCGAAGAACCCTGTAAGTGTGACTGTGCTAAAGACGATTGCTGTGCGAATCGGACGTGTTCCTGCTGCGAAAAGGCTTGTTGCTGCGACTGAGCCGGAAGTTCTGACAAACTCTGAGCGTCAGGGTCCGTTCGACTCCACCAAACTAGGCTGGAGACGTCTGAGCGGTGGCCTGATGCATGCATGCCTCTAAGCCACTCTGCAGGGCTTCGGCGTCAAGGCCTTTGCCGATGAAGACAAGTCGGCAAGATCGCTTGTCATCAATCCAGAGGCGGTCTGGCTTCACATCCACAACGTCTCGAACCCCGTTGAAGACAAACGCGCGCGGCTGGTCCGCAACTGCGATCATGCCCTTCATCCGAAGAACGGCTCCCTCTTGACGGCGAACGAGCCTGCCAAGCCAGAGATCAAGTGCGTCGAGATCAACGTTCCCCTGAGCCTCAAGGCCCACAGCACGGATCGCCTCATCGTGGACATGGGAATCAGTGGTCATTGTATCCACAGACCCAAGGCCCATGCCACCAGCGGCTCCCCCCATTTCCAAGACGTCGGAGACATCGACTTGCCCGAACTGGGCTCGAAGAATCCTCGCAAGCGGATTGATCTTTCCAATCTCTATCTCCACCGCCTCGAGCCCTTGATCGGTCATGCGGTCCATCTTGTTGAGAATAACCATGTCGGCGTAAGTGATCTGTTCGAGGCAGGCATCGACCTCAGTTAACGATCGACTTAAGTGCTCCGCATCGACCACCGTGACCACACCGTCCAGGACAAAGGGCGCCCTGATCTCGGCTCGATCGAAGAGCCGCATCACGGGTCCTGGCTCGGCCAATCCCGTGGTTTCGATGATCACATGGTCGAAGTCGGCTCGCCGCTGCGCAATTTGTTGCAGGGCAGCCAAAAGATCAGAGCGAACCGAACAACAAACACAGCCACCGTTGAGTTCGAAAAGAGTCTCACTGGGCTGCAGCATCCGCAAACCATCGATGCCCATGCCAGCAAACTCATTCTCGATTACAGCGAATCGGTGACCTGTTTGGGCCTTCAAGACATGCTCAAGGAGCGTGGTTTTACCAGCCCCAAGAAATCCCGTGATCAGCGTAACGGGGATCGGAGTGCTCACTTTTACCCTCCGTAGGCTCGGATCCTTGGCGACATCTTTAAAACTGGAGCCGCTTCATTCCATTTCCACGCTGCGCTGCCCCAAATACAGGGCCGGTCCGAAGCTGTTCATTCCAGTCTTTAATGGAAGGAAATCACCCTGACTGGATCCCGAAATCTGCTTGCTCAGAATCGACAGCCATCGCCTGCTCCACATCATAGCCAGGCTGCTCTCCCGAGTCACCAGAACGGACAGCTCCCGTCAGGATCGAGATGGGGATGCGCCCTCCATCTCCCCTGAGCAGAGTCGCATCGGGATTCATCGCTTCAATCGCACGAACCACAGAGGTTTCTACATCCGCATCGAGCGTCGTGGCACCATCCACCCAAACCTTATGAGCCGTGCCCACGCGCTCCATCAGAGTCGCCGCTGCGTCGCTTCGCAGGGTGTCGAGAAAGCTTGGTCCATCCACCATCGTGACCACCTGCTGAATCTGGGCCACGTCCTCAAGGACCGCGCCTGTGTCATCGGGCACGGTAAAGGTCTTTGCCAACGAGTCCAAATCGCTCTGAGGAGGTACCTGAATCACCACATGGTCGGCCCGCCCCTCTTCAGCCAGTCGTCTGACCTTGGTCAGCACATCCCAGCGAACCGTGCAGCAAGAACATCCCTGCCCCAGGCGCTTCAGGCGCTGTGTCGTCGGCAGTAGGGTCAGGCCGGTTCGAGATGCAGCCCGCTTTGAGGCTTTCCAAGGCGTAATCGCCGCGACTCGAAGCCCCCCGCAATCGTTGGTCAGTCGTTCCAGCAGTCCTGTACCTCGGGTACCAGGAGCGCCAATAAAGATGGTCACAGAAAGAGGCTTTGTCATGGGTCTGCTCCGTGAATTCAATCACCCGATTAGCGGGCGACAAAAAGCATTTTTAGCGGTCACGCTCTCGATGATCCTCAGTGTTTATATATGTTCATAGGACGTTTAAGAAGGCTTGGATTCGCACGAATCATTTCGTGGACTAAAGTGAACGACTTTGGTCATGACGAAGGCTTGCCAAAGGCCTGGCGAGCATAAGAGGAGATCCATCCATGTTCAGTTACATTCTCGATGCCATCATTGGCGGCGCCATCATTGGCCTTGCCGCCTCGTGGCTCCTGCTGGCGAAAGGACGAGTTGCCGGGATCAGCGGTATCGTCGGGTCCCTCTTGACCCCCTGGAGTGACGACTCCGTATGGCGGCTGAGCTTCGTCGGCGGTCTGCTTGTTGGCGGCGCGCTTCTCGTCCTCATCTTACCCACCGCAATCGTTGCACCCAGTGGACGGTCACTGGCCTTGCTTGCCGCCGCCGGCCTCGCCGTCGGCTATGGCACCCAGTTGGGGAGCGGCTGTACCAGCGGTCACGGCATCTGTGGGCTGAGCCGGTTCTCGCCCCGATCCCTCGTCGCAACGCTCACTTTTATGGCGACGGGTTTCGCCACCGCGACCGTGATCGGTCTGATGGGAGTTGGCTCATGAATCGCCCTCTTGCCGCCTTTCTCGGTGGTGTCATCTTCGCAGTGGGCTTGGGTATCTCGGGGATGACAGACGCCAATAAAGTGATTGGATTTTTGAACCTTGCTGGACCGTGGGATCCAAGCCTGGCTTTTGTGATGGTCGGCGGGATTGGCGTCCACTTGGCCCTCTACCGACTGATCTTACGCCGTGAAAGCCCACTGTTGAGTACTCGGTTCCACCTACCCACCCGCCGGGACATCACCCCTCAGTTGGTGGGAGGAGCGGCCCTCTTTGGTATCGGCTGGGGCGCCGGTGGGTTTTGCCCCGGCCCTGGCATCGTCTCTGTGGTCGGATTCTGCTCCCCCGCTGTCGTCTTTGTTCTCGCCATGATCGGCGGGATGGGCTTGCATCGATTTCTCCACCCCCCAGTGACGACCACCGCAAATCCAACGGAGGCACCATCGTAGTCGTCGCCCTCCTCGCCGGCCTGATCATTCTACTCTCACTAGACCTGTCGGTTTGGTGTCTGGCCCGCGACCGATCGCTTCCCCCTCGACCTTCCAATCTCGAGCCACCGACACAGCAACGGCCCATGCCCAGGACGTCATGCCCCGCCATGACCCCAGATATGAGGCCCCTTAGCACCTGCATTTTGGCGGCGATGATGAGCCACAAAAAAACTTTTTTTGGCCCCTTGGCGGCCACTCCACTTGCTCATAGGCTCCGCCTCCATAGGAACCAAATCAAAAGGCTGCGAACGCAGATTCGCACAGAAAATCCCTAAAGGAGTTTACCATGAGCACACTGGTCCAGAACCGCCTTCAAGAAGCTGGCTACGCCCTTGTTTATCCCTCGGAAAGAGAGGGCAAGACCCTGTTAGAGATGTTTGGCATCCGGGGGATGATTTACCCTGCGGCGAACAGTCCCGGGAGCGGGGAAAACCCCAGTAGCTTTATCGGTTCGCTCGGCAATCTTTTCGGTGTCCCCGATGACTTTGTGACCGATCGAACGGTCGGAATATTTGTCAATTGGCCGCTGCAGGCAACCTCGGCCGTGGACTTTCTCGCACGCAACGGTTCGGCCACTGAGAACAACGCCGACGACTTCTACCGACTGGCGACTTACTTGGCCAAGTTCGAGTCGGCCACCATGGATGACGAGGAAGTGGCGGCGCTCCGCAGTTTCCTTGAGGCGGGTATCGGCGCGAGTAATTGGGTGGTCCGGTGTCAGGCAGCCATCGGGCTCGGACACCTAGGCGGTGACGAGAGCGCCGCTGCCATGGCCAGTCAGCTTGCGGACGACGACAAGGACGTGGTGGCCGATACCCTTGCAGGGCTCGCCTATTGTGGTGGAATCAAGGCACTGGCTGCGGACGGCTCCATCGATCGCTATGTGACCGGTGACCACAGCGACTTTGTGGAGCAGGCCTTACCCTATATCTTAGACGGCGATCTCGACGCTGCCGAGGTCATCAGTGAGTTTGGCGTCAACGATACTCGCTCTGTCCGGTTGCTTGCCGCCGGTGCCACACCCTCCGCAGATTTGTTCGAGTACTTTACGGACAAACTCGCGAACGAAGATTGGAATTCAACCAAGCACCTGATCGAAGCCCTGCTTCGGTCTGCACCGGCCGATGGGGACGTAGATGTCTCCCGATTCTTTGCGATCCTAGATGACGTCTCGGAAGGGGGAAGCACCTATTCACAAACACAGGTCCTGCTCGGCGCGCTGCCCCTATCTCCCGAGGCCGCCAACGAGGTCGTTCAGGACCTGTTGAGCCGGGACGTGTCTGATGGCGACGCCAAAAAGTCCCGTGCGCTGGCCGTCGGCAAGTTAGCACCCAATGAATTCGGCCGCTGCGGCGTGGACGCCCACGAGTTACTGAGCTTCGGCTACAGCCGCATGGAGACCCTCGTCGAAGGCTGGTCCTCCTCGCCAGCCTTCGACCTAGTGTATGGCAGCACACCCAACCAGACACAAAGGAACCTGCTCACGTCCTTGCTCGTTTCGAACCAACGGCAGCTGGGGGAGATGAGCGTGCTCGCTGCCACGATCCTGGCCCGCTATCCAGAGTGCCAACCCTTCATGGAGAAAAAGATCGTCGAAACAAACACCGCGACCGATGTGCGCAGAGCCTGTGCCAGCGCGCTCATCGCAAGCGATACCGAGACGGTTGTGCCCACCGCATTGCTGCGCACGCTGTTGTCGACCAAAGGCGGTCCCTTGGCACCGTCACCGGAAAACTTCGGCCTGCTCCTGGCCCAACTCGGCGACTACGACTGCAATGAACATGCTGCGCAGTTGCTGAGTACGGCCACCCCAGAACAACGGAGGGCAGTCCGCGCCTTCGTCGATTTCAAGCGGTCGCTGGGAGAATCCAACGCGGGTCTCATCGCGGCTGGCTTGCACGTTGGCGGCAAGCCGGTCAGCTACTTCGACTCGTCTCAGGTCAATCGGGCGGTCAATGAGAACACATTGCTGGCCTTGAAATGGGAAGAGGACGTGCCGGCTGGTCGGCTTGCGGGCCTCCTGAACCAAGAGGATTCAGCCCTCGATATCTTCCAATCGGCCTTGGTTGAAGGCAACGACCGGGAAGATATGGAAGCCCTTGCGCGGGCAGCGGGCGACTCCACCATTTTGACAGATGAAGACCTGGCGAATGGTGTCCTGGCTCTGGGTCGAAAGAGCGGCTGGGTTGCGAAGGAGGCTGCTGGCCGCTTGGCAAAGGCAGCGGGCGAACGACTCACCGAAACGCCGCAGTTTGACGATGTTGCCAGCTTGTTGATCGAGTTGACACAAGACAGCGACACCGACGTCGAGCGCGACAGCAAAGCAGCCTGCGCTGTCTTGGGGATCGAGTGGGATTCCGAGTCCGACGAAATAGAGAACGAGGATGGCTAGAACAGTGGCCGACGGATGGCTTGAAGCAAGCTAGAGGAGTGTGATGATGGAAACAGAGACAGTAGAGAGCAGCGGAACGGTGACCTTGCGAGGTCGGTGGAAGGACAAACCAGGCGTCGTCGAGCGTCTCGAAGAGGCTGGTATCACCATCGTCAAAAGTGCGTCTTCGGCCGATGTCTTTTTGGTCGAAGGCACGCCGGCTCAATACATCGTCAACCAAGCTCGGCGAGCCAACAAGGAAGTCCTCGACATCGAGGTCTACCTCGCCGGTCTATCGGTCCTAGAGAATGCCCAGGCTGCGCCGATGGTGGACTTCCCACGCCGGTCGGCCATCGAAGTCGGCGATGGTTGGGTGCGCATCTTGGACATCACACTGGCACGGAACAACGATCCGGGCCCGCTCTGCCCTCCGGCCTCGAGATTCGCTTCATTTACCTTCGACAGCCCCACCCTGCTCGCAGCCCGAACGATTGCTTTGGGTGTGCGCTATGGCTTGCCGGTGCTGCTCGAAGGAGAGACAGCGACGGCGAAGACATCGGCCATTCGCTGGGTCGCCCATCTGACCGGCAACCAGCTCACGCGCATCAACCTCAATGGTCAAACCGACACCTCGGAGTTGGTGGGGCGTTATGTTCCCTCTGGTGGACTGCCGGAGATCGATATCTGGGCTTATAAGGCCTTCATCGAAGAAAACGCCGACGATTCCGGTGTGAACCTCAGTCCAGAGACCGAGGCATTGATCCTGAAGGCCTGCGCTGCCAACGAGGGCCGAGGCCGCCCGCTGACCCAAGTAGAGGTCCAGCAGATCATGGCCAATGAGACACTGCAGCAGCCCCAGTGGGGCTTCTTGGAGGGGGCCGTACCACGGGCTCTACGGGAGGGCCATTGGGTCATTCTTGACGAGGTCAACCTGGCCGAAGCCCAGGTCCTCGAACGGCTAAACCCCGTCCTTGAGAACCCCCCGACGATGGTGCTCACCGAAGGTCACGGCACTCGCTTCGGGGGCGGGGGCGGTGTGCCCGTCCATGGGGACTTCCGCATGTTCGCAACCATGAACCCAGCCTCCTACGCTGGGCGTACCGCACTGTCTCCGGCCTATCGTGATCGCTGGCGCCTCTCCAGCTTCCTCACCTCTCCAGGGGAGCGGGAGATGCACCAAATGCTGCGGCGGCTCGTCTTTGGCGAGCAGCCGGAGGTGATCTGGCGCGGTGTCGTCTATCAAGCGGATGCGGGCGAATCCCTCTATCCGGAACTCAAGGAAGTGGAAGGGATCGACGAACTCCTGCGGAAGTTGTCCGTGTTTCATGCCTCGGTGTGCGCTGCAGCCGGTTCAGGGGGTAGTGCCTCGATCGGTCGGACCCGTCGGGAACGCTACACCTTCACCCGCCGAACCATGCTTGCGGCGATGGATTTGTTAGGCCGGCTGACGACCGAGCCCGAGAAGCCGGTCACCGGGGCGGCCGACGTGGCGACCATCATCGAAGATATTCTTGAGGCACTCTACGTGTCGCGCTTGCAGGACCAGGCCGACCAGCAGTCCGTCCGGACCGCCATGCGCGCAGCCGGGCTGGCGCAAGAGCGGTGAGCGATCCCTCCATTCCGGTGAATGAGGACGGTCTGCCGGAGCGTACACAAGTCCATGAGCTCATGGATGAACTGGACGATTTAGTCTGCATGCTCTCCATGCGGGACGAATTGGTGCTGCAGGCAGGCCCCCCGGGCTCCGGGTGGTTCTTCCAACCGGCGACGCGCATCGTGAACGCCGACCGGGGCGACCTGGAAACCCGCGAGCCAGACTTCTGTCGTGGCCTCATCACCCACGAGGCTGCCCATGCCGCGGTGACCCGTTACTTCGATATGATCCCGAGACGGTTGTTTGAGGGGCCGCACCTGCCCACCTTGCTCAACGTCATCGAGGACTGTCGCATCGAAGAATGGTTGCAGCGCCGCCTCCCCGGCTGCAAGCCGATGGTGGAGCTCTACAACAACATCCTGTTCGCGCCCTTGCTTGAGCCGGACCAACTTCCCTCATCGGCCTGTGGCCAGTTCTGCATGTCGATCCTGGGCCGCTGGTGGTACGGCGATTTCCCTGAGGGGGTTGAACCCGTCGTCGAGGATGCGCTCGAAGAGGCTTGGCCCGAGATCAGCAAAGCCATCGCCCTCCAACCCCCAGCGGTCTTCGTCGACGCAGAGCCGGTCCGGGCGCTCTACCTACGGCACCCTGTCTCCCGGGTTTACCTCACCAAGGATTTTGGCAACTCCCCCACCGGCATCGAAATGATGGTGCGCATGTACCAGTACAATATGTGGGGCCAGGTCTATCAACAGGTCCTGCCGGTCTTTCAGCGCCTCCAAGAGCATGACCGTAAGCAAATGGGCGAGAAGGCAAACCAAGACCTTGCCCAACTGCTCTCCCAGATCCGTCCCGTGCCAGATCCCAATTCGCTGCCGCAGACCGGCGGTGGTCGCCAGGTCATGGGAGCCCCAGCGTGGAGCCAAGCGGCGGGTCCAGGCCCCGGGGGTGCGGCAGGCTTGTCTGCAGCCATTGCCAGCGCACTCGCCGCTGACCCCCACGATAAGTACCTCCAGACCTGGCAGAGTCTTTCAAGTCTGATCGATCAACTCGCCCAGGACCTCATCCGCTTGTTCGAGGCCACCCTGCGGTCAAAATGGTTGCGTTTCCAATCCAGTGGCACACGGCTCGATGTCCGCACTGTGATGCAGTTTGAAGCCGACAAACGCTTGTATGACCGGATTTGGCGACGGCGCACCGTGCCCAAACGGATCGATCCAGCCTTCATCCTGTTGATGGATGTGTCTGGCTCCATGGGGGGAGACCCCATCGAGCACGCCTTCGAAGGTGTCGTGCTGATGACCGAGGTCTGTGCGCGACTCGGGATCCCCGTCGATATCTGGACCTTTGGCAACAAAGCCCAGCACCTGCACAGTTGGGAGACCCCCATCAGCGCCGAGACCCGGGCAACCCTGGGGCGAGTGGTGCAGCAATGCGGTGGCGGTACCGACATGGCCGGTGGGATCGAGGCTGTCACCGATGCCCTGGGGGAACTCCCCCACAAGGACAAGGTCTGCTTCGTTCTTGGCGATGGTGAACCAAACGACGAACGTGCGACCCGCAAAGCGGTCCGAGTCCTTGAGAATCAGGACTGCACGGTCCTGGGTTTAGGCATCGGAAACTCAACGGAGAATCTGGGCCGGTTCTTCAACGACGGCCTCTACAATGTGCCCGTGGAGCGCATCGCCACGTCGCTGGCCCGCATGCTCCGCAAATACTTTCTCAACTGATCGCCAGCTCCCCTGGCTGTGATGCGTCTCTCTTGCCACCGAGCAACGACGTTGTAGGGGTCTCGCACGAGCCAAAGGGGGAGGCGCCATGAGTGGCAGATTCGTCGATGGAAAATGGCTAAGCAAGGAACATTGGGAGGCCGATCAAGGAGGGGCTTTCAAGCGTCAAGAAAGCCGTTTTCGAGCCTGGGTCTCGGAACCCGAAGCCCATCGCTATCACCTCTATATCTCCCATGCCTGCCCTTGGGCTCACCGCACGCTCATCGTGCGCCGATTGATGGGCCTAGAAGCGGTGGTGGGTTGCTCCACCGTCCACCCCCTCATGGGTGGGGATGGCTGGCATTTCGATGGCTCAGATCCCCACTTTCCCTCGGCGGATCCGCTCTATGCTTCGGGCCACCTCAAGGAGCTCTACCTACGCAGCGATGACCGAGTGAATGGCCGAGTCACGGTCCCCGTCCTTTGGGACCGAAAAAAAGAATGCATCGCAAACAACGAAAGCAGCGATATAATCCGTATGTTTTCGACTGATTTCAGATCTCTAGGCAGGCCTCTTCTCGACCTCTACCCTGAGGCTTTGAGATCCGAAATCGACCTCGTTATGGATGGGATCTATCAGCCCATCAACAACGGCGTGTATCGATGCGGCTTTGCCCAGACCTTTGAGGCCTACACCGATGCCCTCGAATCCCTCTTCTCTGCTCTTGATCACTGGGACCGGATCCTGAAGCAACAACCCTTTCTCTGTGGCTCTACACCCACGCTGGCGGATGTCGCCCTGTTTACGACCCTCATTCGCTTCGATGCAGTCTACTACGTACACTTCAAGACCTCGAAGCGCCACATCTACGAGTTCGAGGGCCTTTGGGGCTTCGTGAAGCGATTTTACCGGCTCCCAGGAATTGCTGAGACCCTTCACATGGATCACATCAAGACCCACTACTTTGCGAGTCACCGACAACTCAACCCCCGGGGCTTCGTGCCGCCGGGACCGGATGTCGAGGCGATGCTCGGCCTTCAGTGAGCCCAGGGCTGCCCTGAGCAGCCACAGTTGAGGCTTGCCCTAGGCAGGCACCGCCTGGTTCAGCCATAAGCGAGTCGAGGAGGGCCTATGGTGAGGACCAAGCCGAGAGGCATCATGGGGGCCATGATTGCCACGTCGATGCTGCTCGCCTGCGGTCTCACCGAATCGGTCACGCCTGACGGGGGACCACCGGAACGGCAAGAGCTGACGACCGATGCCGCGGTGGGCGATCCCGTTCCCGAGCTGCGCTTCACCCATAAGATGTTCAAAAGCACCGGTGAGAACATGTTTTCGACCTTGGGCTACGAGTGCTTCGAATGCACCTTTGAGCAATTCCTAGCCATCGACCCACCAGAAGGCTGGTCAAAAGGCCCCACCCAGGTCGTACTTCCCGTTGGCGAACTCCGCAGTCGCCCCTCCTTTGAGGGCGTGCCCGATGCGGTCGACTTCGTGCCTGAGATTCCCGGCGACGAATATCTACTGATCGTCAAAAATCTTGATGCCCGCTTCGTAGAGACCGGGCCCAATGGCATCATCGTGGAAGCCCAGGTCATGCGCGATACGGTCCTGCGCTATGCCGCGGGTCAGCGGGTCCATGAACTCACCGCTCCCGACGGCGATATCTTCACGCTCTTCGCCTATGAAGTGGATCCTCGGAATGTGAATCCACCGGACTTTCAGGCAGCCGATGCACTCGGCGACTTTACGGGCCCCGAAGGCTGGACCTATTCAAGCCGCATCCTCGAGGAGGAGATGGCCCTCGACACCCCGGAAACTGCCACCGTCCTCGCCATCCGTGCAGAGACCCAATCGGGATGGCAAAAACGAGAGTAAGAGCCGGTACAGCCCCAAACGCATCGGCCGAGGAATCACTTCATGCAGAAATTGCGAGTCGCCCGCCCCACCGACCAACTCGAAGCCATCGCAGCCATGTATGTGGAAGGTCTCAACCTGCAGGTCATCGGCCATTTTGAGGATCATGACGACTTTGACGGCGTGATGGTGGGAGACTTCGGGGCCCCCTATCACCTCGAGTTTACTTCCGCGCGAGGTCATGAAGCCGGGCGAGCCCCGACCGAAGACAATCTGTTGATCTTCTACATCCCGGACCCCCTCGATTGGGAGGCAGCCTGCGCACGGATGGAGGCTGCCGGCTTCCAGCCCGTCCCCTCCTTCAACCCCTACTGGGACCTCAGAGGGCGTACTTTTGAAGATCTGGATGGCTACCGGGTCGTCCTTCAAAATACGCCATGGGACCGCCGAGAGGCTTTGCAGGAGTTCCCATCACTTTGAAACGCGTTCATGTGCTCGAATTTGAAGACCTTGACTGGTTCCCAGGCTGGCTCCGCACCTGTATAACCAACAACATCGTCATCATGGCTCGTTTCCTCGGGGTTCGCCACGCGCTGAGCCCACTGATTACCACCGCGTTGCAGCGGAGCGAGGCTCGGCAAGTTGTCGATCTGGGCTCCGGGGCCGGCGGCGTGATGCCCGAAGTGATCCAGACGGTACGCACTGCGTCGGGCATGGAGGACGTGACACTCCTCCTTTCGGACAAATTCCCCGACCGGCCGATGATCGAACGCTTGGCGAGCGAGCCGCAAGAGGGGCTGCGATACCTCCCTGATTCGGTGGATGCCACCCGGCTTGAAGCAGCGCCGGAAGGCCTCAAAACCATGGTGAATTGCTTTCATCACATGCGGCCCAACGAGGCCCGAGCCATCTTGGCCTCAGCCATCGAGCAGCGGCAGCCGATCTTAATCTATGAGATGGGCGGTCACCAAACCGTACCCTTCATCCTCTGGTTACTGACCCTTCCTCTCGGACTCACCCTGGTCTTTCTCATGGCCTTCGTGAAGTCCGCCTTCGTCCGGCCGGTCACCCCCCAACAATTGATCTTCACCTACCTCATTCCGCTGATCCCACTCTTTTACGCCTGGGACGGTCAGGCTTCGATGCCCCGGATCTACAGCGCTGACGACCTCGACGAGTTACTCTCAGGCCTCGAAGACTCGAACTATGTCTGGGAGAAGGGTTACGGCCAGTCTCGAAGCGGCGGCAAGCTGGGCACCTATCTCATGGGCTCGCCAAAACAGGAATGCCCGTGAACCGCTGCCCCTTCCTCTTCCTTTTGCTGCCGTTCGCATCCTGTGCGGACTGGGTCGCTCCGGCGTTCTCAGTCGCGCTTCCCTGCGAAGCGAGCAGCGACTGCGAGGCCGGGCTGATCTGCCACCGGGGATATTGCCTGACCCGCTGCGGTGACGGGGTCCTGCAGGAGGGCGAGGGCTGCGACGATGGCAACGCCAACCCCAACGATGGCTGCACCAATAGCTGCCAGCCCGCGCGCTGCGGTGACGGCCTGGTTCAGTTGGGGGTGGAGGCCTGCGACGACGGCAATGAGGAGGCAAAAGACGCGTGCAGCACGAGCTGCCGGCTGAGCTTTTGTGGCGACGGCATTATCCGCACCGACTTGCCCGTGGAGCATCCCGAGTTCGAGCGCTGCGACGACGGCGATACCCGCGACGACAACATCTGCACCTCCTTGTGCCGTCCGGCCGTCTGCGGCGACGGCGCTGTCTTTGCGGGCGAAGAGAACTGCGATGATGGCAATGAACAGAACCAAGACGCTTGTCGCAACGACTGCGAGCCCGCGGTCTGCGGCGATGGCGTGCTGCGGCTCGACCTCGGGCCTGAGCACGAGGGCTTTGAAGCCTGCGATGACGGTAATGAAGACCGATTGGACTCCTGCACCAACGACTGCTCGCTCGCTCGCTGCGGCGACGGCCTGCTGCGGACGGACCTCGCCCGGGGTGAGGAGGGCTTCGAGGCCTGCGACGACGGTAATGAGGTCGACGGCGATGACTGCACCAACAGTTGTCGCGTCGCCGGTTGCGGCGACGGGGTGGTCCTCGCTGGGGTTACCGAGGACGATCCCAACTACGAGGCCTGCGATGACGGCAACGACGACAACGAAGACGCCTGCACCAACAATTGCCGCCTCGCCTTCTGTGGTGACGGTTTCACGCGCCAGGATTTAGCGGTTGGCGAGGCCGGTTATGAGCAATGCGATGATCGCAACGAAGATGACCTCGACGGGTGCAACAACGCCTGCGAGGGGACCAGTTGTGGCGACGGGGTCGTGAATCGACTTGAGCATTGTGATGATGGCAACCGCGTCGATGGCGATGGCTGCTCGGCGCAGTGCGGCTTGGGCATCGTGTCGCTTCACACCGCCACCGCCCGCAGTTGTGTCCTGCTCGAGCGCGGCTGGGTCTATTGTTGGGGCACCAATTATCAGGGGGGCGCGGAGCGGGTCGAGGGGCTTGAACAAGTCTCACAACTTCGGACGAGCAGCTACCTCACTGCGGCTCTTGAAGGGGAGCGCGTCTACCAATGGGGACGCTTGATGCCCAACCAAGACCCGGTGCGCAGCCCCGCTGAGATCGAAGGGGCCCGCGGCGCCACCTGGCTGGCAATCCACAACCGGGAGAGCTGTGTGGCCCTGTCCTCGGGACGAGTGAAGTGCTGGGGGCCCCGTTGGGGAGTCAGTCCGATCGAGATCATTGGCCTTTCGCAGATGGTGCAGTTGGATGTGGGCGGCGATTACGGCTGTGGGCTGGATGAGTCCCGCCGCGTCTGGTGCTGGGGCAGCAACGAATTGGGCCAACTGGGACAGGGGGATCGAGCGCCGAGGGACGAGCCCGTGGAGGTGCTCGGCCTCGGCGAGGTGCGCTCGGTCTTTACGGCCTATGGCCTGAGCTGCGCGTTGAATGAGGCCGATGAGTTGTGGTGCTGGGGGGATCCCAAGAGCATGCCGGTAGCACCCAACCAGGCGGCCGATTCCCCCCGCCATGCCCAGGCCCTCGGGCCCGTGGACCGCTTGCAAAAAGTGACGAGTTCGAGCTTTCGCGTCCTCGATGCCCAGGGGCGCAGCGCAGTTTGGGCCCGTGATGCCCGCCGTGACCAAGACGTGGAGATCAACCCACAGCAGGTGGGCTCTCGGCTCTCGTCTGTGGGCTCCAGCTTTCATTGCTGGCTCGATGAAGAGGAGCAGATGCGCTGCCTGTGGAACACGGCGAGCAACCGCAGTTACGGCGGACAGTTAGGCAACGGCGTCGATCCTCTCATCACCCGCCCGCGCCAGCTCTTGCATACGCCCTTAGCGAGGCATTTTAGCGGCACCTCCGCGCACATGTGCCTGGTGGACCGAGACGGGAGCGCCTGGTGTCGCGGCGACAATCGTTACGGACAACTTGGCGACGTCAACCAGGCTGGAACGAGCTTCCGAAACCCCTGGTCGCCAAGCCATGATTTTGATGACCTCGTGACGATCTCCACCTCGGGCAATCACGTCTGTAGTCTCAGTGCAGGGGGCCAGGCCCATTGCTGGGGCCGCGGCCTGGAGGGACAGTTGGGTGGTGGACTCGCCGAGAACAGCCCAAGCCCCATCCTCATCTCGGGAACGCCGGTCCACAAGATTGAGGCGAAGCTCAATTTCAGCTGCGCAATCCACGGTGAGGACCGACGAATGAGCTGCTGGGGTGACAACCAGGGCCAGCGACTGGGCGGCGGCATGGATGTGCCCCAATACGACGTGCCCATCCGAGTCGGCAGCTTAGCAGGGCTGAAGGACTTTGCCCTGGGCGATGGCGCGAGCTGCGCCATCGACGCTCAGGATCAGCTTCAGTGCTGGGGCCGCAGCGATCATCTCTTTTGGGAGCTTGACGAAGCCGTCCCCGGCGAGCCGCTGCTGCTGAGCTTGCC
>PBND01000016.1 GCA_002722845.1 Myxococcales bacterium
CATCGGCGGGGGCTGCGGATGCTTCCGCTGCATCCACTGCATCTTGAGCCAAGACCGGCATTGCTCCGAGGAGGAGCGATATCGAGAGCATGTGTTTCATCAGGGAAGCTCCCACGTGGTGACGACAGGACAGTGATCGGACAACAACATCGGATCGAGATCGGCTGGCAAGGCCGGGTTACCGTCCCCAGGCTTCTGCAGCGTGTGTGTCGAGCCCGCAACGATCGAGCCGGAGTCCACAAAGAGATAATCCAACTTCCGGTTCCAGAAACTCTCAGGGGCCTGAACGGGGTCGGCCACCGTGTGGGTGAAGTGCCCCTTCTGATCCACTTCCGTCTCCCCGTAATCACTCAGTTGAAGGGCGGGCTGTAAGTCTGGGTCGTTGTAGAACAGGTCCATCTCCGCAAGATCATAGGTGTCGCCATCGAAGTCGGTCTCTTCCGGCATAAAGGGACCATCGTCGCCGAAGTCAGCGATCCGCTCCGTTTGGGGTGGCAAGGAGTTGAAGTCACCCCCGACCAACATCGGGTGGGTAGCCGCCTTGGCCCGATCATGGGTTTGCCCCAACTGGAGCCCCTTCGTGACCCCATCGTCGTTGGCATAGGCCACCAAATGCACGTTCAGCACCGTCACCTTCTTGTTCCCCAGGTCGATGACTGCCTCGTTCAAGGCCCGGTGGAGATAGAAATAGCGGGTGATCGCGTCTTGGTCGCCCCGATCCGGCAGGGCGATGCGGGTGTTGGATTCAATGGGGTAGCGGGAAAAGATCACGATGCCCGATTCCACTCGGCCGTAGCCCTCGCTGGCGAGAAAACGGACCTTCCAAACCGGCACAAAGGCCGCATAGTTCATCTGGGTGTTATCGAGGATGTGCTGCACCTGGTCCACATAAGCTGCCCGTTTCGAGTTTCGATCCACCTCTTGGGCGAGCAGAATATCGATATCGGTTTGGCGAATCAGCGCATTGATGCCCTCCATGTTCGCCTCCACCTCTGCGGCGTCCATGTGGACCCGCTCACCCCAGTAGTCCCAATAGAAGTTGATGCGTCCACCGCCGAACTTCACGTTCCACGTCATCACCTTGAGGCGCTGGGGATTCTCTTCACCGGCCTCGATGGTCTTAGCGACATCGATAGGAAAGACCTCTTCGCCCACCCAGTTGGTGGCCAAGGGTTCACACGCGATCGTCGCCAAAGCGGCGACGGCGAAGAAGCATGATCGCAGCATCCTTTTCCTCCAGACATAAATCGGGGTGGCTGTCCCGCCCCCCACAGGCTATCCAAAAAGCCAGCGGATGAGGAGAGTCGCTTTGCTAAACCCCATCGGACGGTCGCTTCTTGGCGCCATGCTTCTCTTTGGATCGGCCGCCGCGTGGGCCCACGTGGGGCCCCATGACGGGGATGGCAATGACCTCCCCATCCCCGGTCAGGATCAGGGCGGAGCGCTCACGCCTTCCTTCACCTACGACGTCTTAGATCAGAGCCAGGCCGGTGGTCCGGCCGGCAGCTTCGTGGCTCGCCCCGCCGGCGCGGTCTCCGTGGCCTTCGGCGATGACTCCGTGCAAGGCCCCTTCAATCTCCCCTTCCCGACCCGCTTCTACGGCGAAATCGTGACCCAGTTCTGGGCCTCATCGAACGGCTTCATCGCCTTCGATGCCCTCAACCATGCCCATTGCTGCTCCGGGCGCCCCCTGCCGTATGCCTCCGGCGCATCCCTCGCCATCTTCGGTTATTGGACCGACTGGAACCCTAGCTCCGGCTGGTATGCGACCACCGGCGAGCCCGGCGCGCGAGTTTTTCTGTGGACCCATACCGGGCGGGAGATCGGCAATCAGGAAAACACGATGACCTGGCAAGTCCAGTTACGAGAGGGCTCGCAGAACGTGGACATCGTCTATTCGACGCCCCACCAGAGTCAGCGGGCCATCACGGTGGGGGTGCAAAATCGCTTGCGGGACCAAGCGACGACCTACCGCTACGGTCGCCATACCATCCCCGCGAATACCGTGGTTCGTTTTCAACCGGCAAATCAACCGCCTGCGTTTGAAATCCTCGATGGGGAAGCCCGTGGCCAAACGGTCGACGTCCACGGCGAGTATCAGTTGAGCTTCGCCCTCACGGACCCAGAAGACCAAGCTGTGAGTGTGCGGTTCGGCCCTGAAGCTCCCGACGGTCACCGGTTGCAGCATCTGGCCGACGGGACCTGGCGCCTCCTAGCCAACCCTGGCCCCAGCGAACCCGGTCTCGTTCAATTCGATATCATCGGCTCCGATGGAGTCGAAGACGTCCGGCTCCCGGTCGAGTACGAGTTAACGGCACCGGCCAACGAAGCACCGAGCATCTTTCTCGATGCCCCCGAACTCGATTCGCTCCCCGGCGACATCTTTCTGCTGACCACCGGGGAAGAAGCTCAGATCATGGTCGGAAGTCATGACCGTGAAGATGGCAGCGCGACGATCCGTGCGGCAAGCGCGCTCCCTGGGGGCCTTGCGAACGATGGCGGCCAACTGCGCTGGACCCCCGAGGAAAATCAAACGGGCGAGTACGATCTGACCTTCACCGCCGAAGACAGCCAAGGCGCGATCGGTCGCTACACCTTCACGCTGCGTGTCCGCCGGGCCAGTAGCGCACCTCGGTTCACTTCGCAGCCTCCAACGGAACTGTCTGTGGGTCAGGATCTGGCCTATGCCATCCACGGCGAAGATGACGACCTGGGCCATGGCGATGTGGTCACCCTTCATATCGATCAGGGGCCTGAGAGCGCCTTGATCGATGAAAACACCGTCCTCCACTTCACCCCGGTCGAAGCCGAGCTCGGCAGCGTCATCGCCATCGTCCTGCGCCTTCAGGATGCAGACGGTCAGACGGCCCACCAACATCTGGAGTTAACCATCACCCGCTCCGAAGAAGCACCTCGAGCGCTGGCAGGCCTGGACTTCGAAGCCGATCCGGGGCGGATCGAACTACGGGGTAACGCCGAGGGTGCGGGGCCCCATCAGTTCCGCTGGACCGCGATCAGCGGGCCCGGATCTCCCCTCCCTGAGGTGGTGGGCTCAGACCAACAAGTCGCTTGGTTCGAGGGCAAAGCAGCGGGCGCTTATGTCTTCCACCTCGATGTCACCAATGGCACCCACGCAGGCCTACCAGACGAAGTGACGGTCACCGTGCGAGACCTGCCGCCCACCGTCCGCATCCCAGCCCCCCCAGTGGGCCGAGTTGGCGAAGCATTGAACATGCAAATCGAGGCCGAAGACCCTAACGGTGACCCCATCGAATCGATCGAATGGCAGTTGCTGCCGGCCGATGCGGGTAGCCTTGAAGGCCAGGGCACCGAGGCCATCCTGACAGGAGAGGCTCCGGGTCAGTATCAGGTGCACGTGACGGTGAGCGCATCGGGCGGCCGTACCGAGGCGGCCACGAACGTGGTTCTCGAGGGGCAAGTCGGCTGCGGTTGTGACAGTCGAGGAGACCACTCGGGGTGGCTGCTGCTCATGGCGCTCTTACTGGCCCGCCGTCGGTGGCACCGTGCAGCCTGAGGCAGACCGGATCCTGGTCTGCGGTTTCGGTGCCTTCCCAGGCGTGACGGACAACCCCACCACCGATCTGGTGCGATCGCTCCCCTGGCGCCTCGGCGGTTTCAACGTCCATCGCTGGGTCCTGCCCGTGTCCTGGCAAGACAGCAGCGCCTGGCTACGCCGCCGGGTTCGAGCGGTCTCTCCCCACCTCCTCTTACTCACCGGTGTCGGCAGTCGGGAGGGCTGTGCTCAGCTGGAGTCCGGGGCTGATAACCGTCAGAATGGCCAACCTGATGTCCAAGGCGATATGCTGCTGCCAGGACCCATCGACCCACGGCGCAAACTCACCCACCGAAAATCATGCCCCTGGCCGGTCGGCGATTTGGTCGAAGGGCTCCAACGGCGCGGCCATCTCGTGGAAGAAAGCAGCGATGCGGGCAGCTATCTCTGCAATCACACGCTCTATCAGGCCCTGGATCTAGGGGTCCCCGCTGGGACGGGCTTCCTCCATGTGCGGGGGGGCGGCTATGAGGGCCTAGGCGATCCCAGGCGCCTGGCGATGATGGAGTTGATTCGATCCCTCCATCTTGTCCTCCGCCTCAACCGGGAGCGATAGCCCGATGTCTCTTCCCCAGCGCCAGGCTTTCCATCTGGCTTTTCCCGTGGATGACCTCGAGGCTGCACGACGTTTTTATTGTGATCACCTGGGCTGTGGCCTTGGCCGGGAAGACCCGGGCAAGTGGATCGACTTTGACTTCGGCGGCCATCAACTGAGCGCCCATTTCAAGCCGGAAGAATGCCGGCGGGCTCTCCGCAACAGTGTCGATGGGGATCAAGTCCCAACCCGCCACTTTGGCCTGATTCTGGACTGGACCCATTGGCATGAACTTGCGGAACGTCTCCAGCGTTCCCAGCAGGACTTTCTCATTGCGCCCAAGACCCGGTTCGTGGGCCAAGCGGGGGAACAAGCGACGTTCTTCTTACTCGACCCAGCGGGCAACGCGCTGGAGTTCAAGAGCTTCAAAAACCCCAGCCAACTCTTCGCCACCTAGCCCGGTGACATCGCCACCTTCGCGAAAGGGCTAGTACCAGATCGCGTCCATGAAGAGTTCCGGGCGAGACTGCTGCGCCGTCCCATTGCGCTCATCGACCCACACCAGAAGGACCTGACTCCCCAAACTCTGGCCACTGAGTTTCGCCATCCCACTAAACAGGCGAACATGGGGCACCGCAACGTGGCCACCGATCCGAAACCCAGAGTCTGGATCGGAGAGCGGGGCAACGAGCAGTTGTATTTTATCCTCCGGGCTCCCCGGCTGATCTCTTCCCCGCTCGTCGGTCCAGGCCATCACAGCCCACTCCCGCTCATGGGCAACGAGCATCATTTCACCACGGGTTCTCGGTGCGTCCAGCACCAGCCGATAGTCCCATTCCTCCGGCGATGCCGGGAACTCCGTTGGCACTCGGCTGGCAAAGATGCGGTGGGGCTCATGAAGGGCTTCGTCAGCCAAGGAGCTCGCCGTGCTCAAGGTCACCAAATCGTCGCCGATTCGGTGCACGTGGGACTCATGCTCAAAGGGCATAAGCAGGGAATGTGGCAGGATACCAGCTTCGAGAAGCTCACCGGCCGGGTCGATCACAACAACCTGATTCCTGCTGATTCCCATGTCGAGGACATCATCCCAGTAATCCCGGGTGAAACTGACCACACTATGTCCCTGTCGGGCGGCGATTCGCATTTGAATGTAGGGCAAGAAATCACCATGGGGGTCGTTCGAGCCGGCCCGCGCAATCTCGTGAGGACCAGCCAAGATCCCCCCTTCCGAGAAGCGTACCCAACGGATGACCTCCGCATCGTCGGCCGTCACCAGGCGCCAGGCTGCCACCCAGGCCTCCCCATCGTAGGCGATAACATGCTGGAAGCGGCCTCGTTCGCGATCGGACTCTAAAGGGATTGGTTCCAACAGCACATTGCCATCGAGATCCAAGACGCTGATCCAATGACGGCGCCCGTCGGCGACCAGTTGTTGATGGATCAGGCCCAGTAGCCCCTCACCAAGGGCCCCATGAACCCGGGCGACCGCTTGATCTGCCGGCGTGATCGAGATGGCCTGTGCGAGAGGAGCCCCGCTGCCATCGATGGCCTGGAGGTAGCCCCCGCGCGGTTCGGCCCGGCGGTCAGTCCACGTGAGGTACAGTTGGCCGTGATGGTGGTGAAACTGGGGGCTATCCGCTGTCCCCACCGCCTCCCAGTCCGTTAAGCGATGTCCCTGGCGGTCGATGAACAAGCGAACCGCCCCATCCCCTTTGGCAGCACCGGCCTGGGCCCGGGCTTCGATCTCGTGGACACCATCGGCCAAGGCCTCGATGCTGATCTCCACGATCCAACTGCCATCGTCCAAACGCTGTGCTGGTTTGGTCTGGTCCCCAAGACTGACTTCAATCACCTCGGCTTCGGCGCTTTCAAGGCGGATCGGTAAGATCCCGTTGATGGTGGGATTCGCCCTAAAGGCTCCATCCTGAGCCTGGAGAAAACCAATCTCGATGGGGGGGATGCCCCCGCCGTCCGGGCCAGAATCCGGCGTTTCATGGGAACAGGCCAGCAGCGCGAGCAGCGCGCTACAAACGATGCGGCTATGCATCGCCACCTTCCCCAACGGCATCCTCGGACCCGACCGGTGCAAAGCGATTCACCACAACGGTGCCGCCCAAGTCACCGAGCACGTTCACGCTGGTGCGCATCATGTCGAGAAAGCGATCGACAGCGAGGATCATACCGATCCCCTCCAACGGCAGTCCAACTGCGGTGAGGACGAGGGCCATGGTCACCAGGCCGGCGCTGGGAATCCCCGCCGCGCCGATCGCGGCGAGACAGGCTGTCACCGCCACGATGAGTTGGGCGCCGAAGTCGAGGTGAATCCCGTAGAGATTGGCGATGAACAAGGCGGCTACTGCCTCATACAGGGCTGTCCCATCCATGTTCACGGTCGCGCCCAGGGGCAAGACCACTCGACTCACCGTGGGCGGAACGTCCAACTCCTCCTCCGCCGCTTCCATCGTCACGGGGAGGGTCGCGGCGCTCGAGGCGGTGGCAAAGGCCACGGTCAATGGTTTCAAAGCAGCCCGGAAGAACGAGAGCGGTGAGCGCTTGGTGACCAGCCAGATGACCAAGGGCAGCACGATCAAGCCGTGCAGGGCGAGACCGCCTGCGACCACAAGAACGTAAGAACCCAACTTCAGGATGGGCTCCCAGCCCGTCTGGGCCACCTGTTTTGCAGCCAAACAGAACACACCGACGGGGGTGGCGTAGAGCACCAAGGTCACCAAGCGCCCCAAGGCATCGGAGGCCACCTCGAAGCCACTGGCGACCCCATCGCCCTTGCCGCTTTTCCCCAAGGCCAGACCAAAGGCCAAGGCAAAGACTAAAATGGCGAGGATGTTGTTGCGGCTCCATGCCTGAATAGGATCTTGGACCAGCTTCTTCGCCTGAGCCTCGAGGAAAGCCAGCGGTGAGGAAGGCCCAGTAATGTTGGGGGCGTCCCCAGCCAATGCGGCCAGCTCTCCCCCCGATCCGGGAGCAACGAGATTCACCAATACCAGACCGATCGAGACGGCTGCGATCATCGTCCCGAGGAAGTACATAAAAGAAACGCTGAGGAGTCCGCCAATCTTTCCCTGGGCGCCGAGACGGGCCATCGAGGCCACAACCGAGCAAAAAATAATCGGCAGCACCAAGGCTTTGAGGGCGCCCACAAAAAGTGTCCCACCAAGGGCAAGAACGGGTCCCGTGGACGGAAAATAAGCACCCAAAACAGCGCCAGCGACCAACGCGATCAAGGTAATAGAAGCAAAACGCATGGGGTCATCTTTGAGATTTGTCTTCTTCGCTGGTAGAGCGCAGCCGGACATAAGGGCAACTCTTTCATGAAAGTCGCTTTGGTCTCAGACCTCCATGCGAATCATCAGGCCGCTCAGGCCGTCTTTGGCCGGATCACTGATCTCGGGGTGGATCGAACCATTTGTCTTGGGGATGTGGTGGGCTACGGCTCGGCCCCCAACGAGGTTTGCCAGCTGGTGCGAGACCATTGTGATCTGACCATCATCGGCAATCACGACGCTGCCGTCGCTGGCCTGATGGACTACAGTTATTACTATCAGGCGGCCCGTGAAGCCCTGGACTGGACGGTCTCCGTCCTCGATGATGACCATATCACCTGGTTACGGAGCCTACCGTACACGGCCAAAGCCGGGGATGCTTGTTTCAGTCATGGTTCACCGGTTTACCCCGAGAGCTTCGAGTACGTCTTCAATCAGGCCCTCGCCCGGGCCCACTGCGCCTTCCATCAACGGCTGCAGAACATTACCTTCATGGGACATACCCATCTCACCCGCTCGTGGCGCTTCAACGAGACCACCGCGGAGGATGTCCCGCCCGGCCCCATCCCATTCGAGTCGGGATGGAAATACTTGGTGACGATCGGCAGTGTCGGACAGCCCCGCGACTACGATCCGAGGGCCTGTTTCGTGCTCTACGACACGGAAGCCGGCGAAGCCAAACACATCCGGGTGCCTTACGATATCGACAGTGCGGCGAATGGGATCCGGGAAGCAGGTCTCTCTGAACACTTCGCTCGACGGCTCGCCCGCGGTGTCTGAGCCAGCCCAACGGGCTCAACATTTAGCGGAGCAAATCTCCCGGGAAGAAGCCCGGCTTCGTACCCTGACTACCTACAGTTATGGCGTGCGGATCTTCACTTGGATGGGCCTCATCCTTTTGGCCAGTGCGGCCTACGTCTACGGCGGCTCGTCCAGCCCACGGCTCGCCCTCGCCCTGGCGGCTGCAGGCCTTCTAGGCTGGTTGACTGGCTATTTCTTTGCACCACTGGTTGCCTATTATCGAGATCAGACACAGGGTCACATCGCCAGCGCCAAAGCGCAGCTTGAGACGATGAAGCAGGAGCACCATGGATAGAGCCGACGATTACATCGAATTCTCCAAGGCGACGCCGACGCCTTTCCACGCAGTGCATGAGATCACTCGTCGTCTGCGCGAAGACGGCTTTAGCCCTGTCGAGCCGACGGACGCTTGGTCATTCCAGGGCGGCGAGCGGCACTACGTCATCGCGCCGGACCAACGCACCGTCATCGCCTTCGTGGTGGGACAGCAGGCGCCCTCCGATGCGGGCTTTCGCATTCTGGGAGCCCACACCGACGCCCCCGATCTGCGCTTGAAACTGAATCCGGTCAGTGAGGCTTGCTCGGTGACGCGACTCCACACGCAAACCCACGGTGGTGTCCTCTTTCGTACCTGGCTGGATCGCCCCCTCGATCTGGGCGGCATGGTGTATCACCTGCAAAGAGATGCCGATGGAAACATCGTGGATGATCCTGAGACCGGGTTGCCGGCACTGGAACGGCATCTGGTTCGGGCCAATGAGCCGGTCGCCTTCATTCCCGAGCTTGCCATCCACCTGAACCGAAAGGTGAACGACGAAGGTAAAATCAACCCAGAAGACCAACTGGTGGCTGTGCTCGGCTCAGGCGAAAGGGCGCCGCTGGTGGCCCGCCTAAGTGAGTTGCTCGGCCACGACCTGCACGAGGCATCAGGCTTCGATCTTCACCTCTTTCCCTATCAAGAGCCCCTGCGGGTCGGCGTGGACGGCTCCATCGTTCTGGGGCCCAGGCACGACGACCTGGCCATGTGTTGGGCCAGTTGCGAAGCCTTACGCGCAAGCGTTCAGGGATCTCCCCAATCGGACCGGACCCGGGTCGGCTACTTCGTGGACGCCGAAGAGGTCGGTTCGATGACGAGTTCCGGTGCCCAGAGCAGTTTCCTTCGTCATACCTTGCTTCGGATTGCTCGTCAGCACGCCGCCTTTGGGAACAGTGGTCGGGAGGCAGAAGCAGCCTTTCAAGCCACCCTGGTCGTCAGTGCTGACATGGCCCACGCGCAGCACCCAAACCACCCAAAGAAGCACGCGACCGGGCACGCGCCCCAGATCAATCACGGGATCACCATCAAAACCAACGCCAATGAACGCTACGCCAGCACCGGCGAGACCGCAGCCCTGTTTCGGGGTCTCTGCGAGAAAGCCGGGGTTTCAGTGCAGGAGTTCGTCATGCGCCAGGACATGGGTTGTGGTAGCACCATCGGCCCGATCGTCGCCGCGGGGCTGGGCGCCCGAACCGTGGACGTTGGCCTGCCTATGTGGGGGATGCACAGTACTTTTGAATCCTGCGGTGCTGCGGATCTCAATGACGCGGTGCTCGTCTTCACCCAACATTTTTCCAGCTAGGAGTCGCCATGCGCCAGACCCCCATCCTATCCATGACGGTGATCCTCTCTAGCCTTGCTGCCGGCTGCATCAGTATTCCGGAGATGCAAGGGGGGGCGAGCACGATCACAGGTAGCTTCACCCCGGAGGAAGCGAAAGTCCTCATGGCCCAGAAGAAAATTCTGCCGGCCAGTCGGATCACCACTCGCACCAGTCGCAACGCGACGACCAATCACACATCCTCTCGAATCGTCCATCAACGGCACTTTCTGACGCAACAAAAACACCTCTATCCCCCCGTCAAGTTCATGCCTTTGCTCCGGGCCGAAGGGATTGCAACCGACCTCGAACTCGGCACGGAGTCAGGGGCATACGTGCCGATCTATATCGGTTCGCTCCTGGCTTCGGTGGGAGGGTTGAGCCTCGCCTTAAACGGGACGATCGAAGAAAACGACACGATGAAGTTGACGGGACAGGGGCTGATGGTGGTCGGTGTCGGCGGCTATCTGTGGACCGCGTATGTTGCGATCCTCGACGCCCATACCATCACATCGAATCGCAAAGACTGGTCAATCCAGTGGAATCAGGCCCTCGCCGAGAGACTGGGTCTTGAGTTCGACCCGGAGTCAGTCCGCTCCATTGTTTTCATCGGCAACACGCCCGTCGAGTAGGGCCGCCTCAGCGCTCCCCTCCCGGTGGGTTAGTCGCTGAATCAAGGCCTCGAACTCGGAGCCCTCAAATTCCTTCCCGTACTTGCGTAAGAGATCGGCGATCGCCTCCCGAATGAAGGCTGCCTGGGGAATCCGTGTCCTGCGGCTCAGGTAGCGGAGTTTCTCCTTGTCCAAGACGGGAAGGACCACATTGGTTGGCACCGCCTTCGCAGCTTTACTGTCGGCAAAAGCCATGGTTCGGTCCTCCTCAACCATCTTCAGTCCTCGGGCATCTCAGCGCAAAAAATCGGAGGGCATTGTTGCATCCTTGCCCCTGCCGTGACGATACTGCCCTCGGAGAGAAGACTCATGCGACTGGTGCTTTGCCTCAGCCTCGGCCTTTGCGCGGCTTGTGAGACCCCCAATGACATCGGCGAGGTCTGCAGTGAGATCCCGCGCATCGTCTCGGAAACGATGCAACCCCAGGTCGGTGAAACTCGGGTGGTTCAAGACGTCGCGTTCGAACGCTGCGCCCAATTCCTGTGTATCTCCGTGGAGGGGCACAATCCCTATTGCACCCGCCGCTGCCAGGTCGACAGCGATTGCCCGGAGCATTTTAGCTGCGAACACCCCGTCGAGTTTGGCCCGCTGAGCCGGGTCTGCGCCGATGATGGCGGCCCTTGCGAACCTGCGGACTACTGCGTGCGAAAGAGTGAGTGGGAGGATCCCATCGGGACGATGAGCGATGGCGGGCCTACGGAACCCGCTGCAGACAGCGGTCCGGCCCCATGATGCTGCTCGCCGTGGTCTTGGCCATGCCCTGTCAGCCAAGCATCAGCTTTGAGGGCGGCGAGAAGACCCATCGAATCCAAGTGCGTGTGGCCCAAACCCCCAAGCAACGGGAACAAGGGTTGATGCATGTCGAGTCCCTGGCCATCGATCGGGGCATGTGGTTTGTGTTTCCCCGGGAAGCGACCCGGCGCTTTTGGATGAAAAATACCCTGATTCCCCTGGACATCATCTTCGTCAACGGGAGGCTTGAGGTGATTAACATCGTCCACCGGGCCGAGCCCGGGACGCTTACAGCCCGACGCTCAACCGCACCGGCTCAATATGTGCTGGAGTTAGCCGGAGGCCAAGCGAAAGCGAGGGGCTTGAAACCGGGTACTCGTCTCCAACCCTGCGGGCTGCCAGCCCTTTAGTTGACCCCACAGGCTTCAAGCACGTCAGGGCAGTTGGACCGGAAACAGGCAATCACAACTTCTTCATTCTCCTGGGCGTCAGCGCAGCTGTTCTCCCAGCATTCTTCGATACGACCACGGGTTCGCCGTACGATCGGCTCGGATTGTAGCGAGCACTCCTCAGCGCAGACCGCTTCCGATGCTACACAGGCGGTGACGCAGCCGATATAAGCGCGACACGTCAACAGTTTGTCCGTTTCGAAAGCCTCGCGCAGACTGACCGGATCGGGCTCATCCTCAGGCCTGTACTGACGAAACTCGGCTGCATTATCGAGATCTTTGCACAGACCACGATTCGTGCAGCGGTAGGTCCCGTGACAGTCTTGGTCTGTCAGGCAGTCCTGGCGGCAAATCCCCTCATCTTTATATTTGGCTTGATGGGGGTCCATCCCCTCCGGCGCCTCCGGGTCATTGGGCCCCCGCGGTTCAAGGTAACAGAAGGTGCCATCGGCGCAGTCCTCATCCTCGGTACAAGGGACGGGCTCCGCCTGGCAGGCCAACAGGACCAAAGGAATAATTGCCAGAAAACAACGATGCATGCTGGTATCCGCTCTAGGTAAAAGCTAGTCGGCCTTACCTACTGCTGCAAGATCGTCGCGCGAGACGAAGGGGTTTAGTCGTCGATGGAAGTCATTCCGATTTCACCACGAGGGTATTGTTACGGTGTGGTCGATGCCATGACACTGGTTCGGCGCATCGCCGCGGACCCGGACATCCCTAGACCGATCCACGTCCTCGGCATGCTGGTCCACAATCGCCAAGTCACCGAAGCCTTTGCCGCCATCGGGGTGATCTGCCTTGATGAGCCCGGCGCCACCCGGGTCGAACTGCTCGAAAAGGTCGAGTCCGGCACCGTCGTGTTCACGGCCCACGGGATCTCGCCCGAGGTGCGACTCAAGGCGCTGCAGCGGGGCCTTCATATCGAGGATGCAACCTGTCCGGACGTGGCCCGCACCCATCAACTCATCGAGCATCACGTCGAAGAAGGGGGCTTCGTCGTCTATGTCGGAATCAGTGGCCATCCCGAGCCAGAAGGAGCCTGCGGTGTCGCGCCCGGTGCGGTCCACCTGGTCAGTTGCCTGGACGATGTGGACCGTTTGCCCGCCTTCGACGCCCCGCTGCTCGTGACCAATCAAACCACGATGAGCCAGTGGGATATCAAACCGATCATCGCTGCCATTCGGGACCGTTTTCCGACGGCGATGGTCCAGACCGAGATCTGCTTGGCCACCCAAGTCCGCCAGGAAGCCGTCGCCGACCAAGCGGGTAGCGCCGACCTCTTGGTCGTGGTGGGTGATGCGCGCAGCAACAACTCCCAGCGCCTCGCCGCGGTTGGAACAGAGATCGCCGGGGTTCCTGTCATGCAGGTGGCCTCGGTGGCCGACATCGATACCAGCCGCCTCCCGATCTCTGGCCGCATCGCTGTCACCTCCGGGGCCAGCACCCCAACGGCTGTCACCCGAGAGGTGATCTCGTATCTCAAGCGTTACGATGGTCGCCAGCACCCCCCCGAAACCAGCATCGCAGTGGGTAACCGGGTCCTCCCGAGCCTCCCGCGCAAGCGAGGTGGCGGACAGACGACCTAAGCCGTTGACGCGGGGCGCCCACGGGACTATCGACCGCCCGGATCCGGCGAAGTAGCTCAGCTGGTTAGAGCGACGGTCTCATAAATCGTAGGTCCGCGGTTCAAGTCCGCGCTTCGCCACCACGACGACGGAAATCCACCATGCGGGTCGCCTTGATCATCATCGGAGATGAAGTTCTCGGCGCCGAGGTGGAGGACCGTAATATCACGCCACTGCTGCAATGGGCTGCCGAACAGGGCCATCGAGCTCAGTCCGTGCAGGTGGTCGGTGACGAGATCGAAGAGATTACCACCGCACTGGGCAGGGCCCGATCCGACGGGGCGGAAGCCATCATTACCACGGGTGGTGTCGGCATTACCCACGATGATCGAACCGTTGAGGCCGTTGGGCGTAGTCTCGGGCTTGGCTGTACGACTGAATCCCAAGAGATGATCCAACTGCTGACCTCCTGGCTGGGTCACGAGCCAGAGGGGGTCCGTCGGCGATCCAGCCAAGTCCCGCCGGGCACTCAACTCCACTTCCCGATCATGGAGGACGGCCGCCAGGGCTGGCCAATCTTTCAGGTGGGCGATTGCTACTGCCTACCGGGGATTCCTCGTCTGGTTGCCTTCCTCATTCCCCTCTTGCCCAAAGGTCCCGGACCCCAGCCAAAGGCCGAGGTGAGCTTCGAGGGGCGAGAGGCGGACAGTGCGGAGCTCTTAGAGGAGATGTTGCGGCGTTTTCCTGACCTCAGCGCGGGGAGTTATCCGCCAACCAAAAGACGTAACCGTCGGGTCCGGTTGGTGATCAAGGGGACAGATGCAACCATGATTATTGCGGCCTGCGAGTGGCTCGAAACCGGTTTGAAGGCCCGCGGCTTGGATCCAGAACGCTGCGGTCCTTGACCCAGCCGAAAGAGCGAGGAATGGAGAGGGCGTGGATCGATTGTGGGCAGCGTGGCGCTTGAAATACGTGACCGAAGACAAATCGGCCCCTGGTGACTGCCCCTTTTGCGGCCTCGAAACCGAAGACCCCCAAGCAGACAAGGCCCGCTACGTGCTCTACCGAAGTGAGCACAGTGTGGCACTCCTCAATCGCTTTCCCTACACCAACGGACATGTCCTCGTCCTACCGTTTGAACATTGTGATGCCCTCGATGGCCTGGATCCGGCCCTGGCGGCTGATCTCCATGAGACCCTCATGATCACCGTCAAGGCTTTGCGGACCTGCTACCAACCCGATGGCTTGAACCTGGGCATGAACATGGGCTCCGCGGCCGGAGCCGGGATCGCCAACCACTTGCACTACCATGCGGTTCCACGCTGGTCCGGTGATACCAACTTCATGCCCGTGGTCGGCGAAGCCAAAGTGCTGCCAGAAACCTTGGAGATGACCTGGGAAAAGCTCCGTAAGACCTTTGGGGACCTCGAGCGATGATGAACCTAGCGATCCAACTGCTCCTGTCCTTCGGCGGGGCCGACGAGGTCCCGAAGCACCTGCTTCGATTGCAGCGAAAGCCGAACACTGAGCGGGTTTACCGAGTGGAACAGAGCGCCCAGTTCGGCAGTCGTTCCGGCATCACATTGTCCATGCGTCTGCGAGAGATCGTCCACGAGGTGGAGGATCAGAGGGCCCGCGTGGAACGCCGTCTCGAGCAGATCGAGCTCGCGGAGCCAGGCCCCGGCGACGATCTCGTCAAATCGATTGCCGGCGTCTCCTGGCGCGGTTGGGTCGACGACCGGGGCCGATGGGAGCGACTGGCGCTCAGCCCAACGGAAGATAAGCCCAAACTCCTCAAACCCCTACTCGAGGAGCTCCAGTCCCTGCCAGCCGGGG
>PBND01000017.1 GCA_002722845.1 Myxococcales bacterium
CCATCCCCAGAACTCCAGTCAGCAAAGAAACTGACCGTGTTGGCGGCGCCGATGTTGCCATTGCAGGTGGCATGCTCAAAGCCGTCGGTGCTGTTGTAGTTGTTGGCGAAGGTCACGTTGCAGGAGCCCCGGACCGCGTTGCTCGACCAAGCACCGGTGCGATAGTTGCCGAAGCCGGTGATCTTCTCCCGCATACTGCCGTTACTCAGGCAGTTGCCCGAAGAGGTCATCAGCGATGCATGACTGGCGCTGTCGCTTCGGGTGATCCGCAATTCTGCCGCGTCCAAGTTGACGAAGGCGAGGCTCATGGCATCGGCGTTCGTGGCCGGCGTTGTCGGGCTGCCGAAGGTGCTGTTGCGATCGTACCAAAGGTCGGCGTTGGTGATCCAATTGGTGGCATCGGCATTGGAGAAGCGGGCAGCGAGGGTCCAGCCACCGTTGTCCATGTCACAGTAGGCTTGGTATGCGTCACCGGTATCCCCGCCGTTGGGATCGATCCACCACACACCGTTGGCGGTCCCAGGGACGTTGTCGAGCATGTGCTTGCAGCTGTCGGCTGCAGCCTCTTGGGTTCGGCCGAGTCCCCAACTGCAGTCGTTGCGGCAGGCATTGTTGTCGTCTTCGTCTTGGTCGTCACAATCTTCGATGCCGGCCTGGACGTGCCCATCGCCGCAACTGGCCTCGGTGCAATCGTTGAGGCAGGCGTCCGTCTGAATGTTGTTGCCATCATCGCACTCGTCGACTTCTGCTTGGACATGCCCATCGCCACAACTGGCGTCGGTGCAGTCGTTCAAGCAGGCGTCTGTCTGGTCATTATTGCCATCGTCGCAGGCTTCCACTTGATCGTGGACAAAGCTGTCGCCGCAGTTGGCTAAGCTGCAGTCATTGAGGCAGGCGTCGGTTTGAATCTCATTGGCATCATCGCATTCCTCCACATTCTCCTGAACAAAGTTGTCGCCACAGGAAGCGGCCGAGCAGTCGTTCAAGCAGGCGTCCGTTTGGACATCGTTGGCGTCGTCGCAGTCCTCGACGTTGTCCTGGATGAAGTTGTCGCCACAGGAAGCGGCCGAGCAATCGTTGAGGCAGGCGTCCGTTTGAATCTCATTGGCGTCGTCGCATTCTTCGACGTTCTCGTGGACGTAGTTATCACCACAACTGGCGATGACGCAGTTGTTTAAGCAGGCGTCCGTTTGGCTGTTGTTGCCGTCATCGCAGGCTTCAACATCCGCAAGGATAAAGCCATCGCCACAGGATGCAGCCTGGCAGTTATTGAGGCAGGCATCGGTTTGCACATCGTTGGCGTCGTCGCAGTCCTCGATGCCCACTTGGACAAAGTTGTCGCCACAACGGGCGGACTCGCAGGTGTTGACGCAGTCATCGGTGTTGCTGCGGTTGCCATCATCGCAATCCTCGCCCGCTTGCACGACCCCGTCGCCGCAGCGGGGGGACTGGCAGTTGTTGCGGCAATCGTCGTCGTCGATGTCGTTGCCATCATCACATTCTTCGCCAGCGCTGATGGCCCCATCGCCACACCGAGCGACCCGGCAGTCTTGGGTGCAACTGTCACCGTCGATCTGATTGCCATCATCGCACTCTTCGACACCGACCTGGACGATGGCGTCACCGCACACAGCCTCTAGGCAGCCGTTGGTGCAGGCGTCGGTATCGGTGCGATTGCCATCATCGCATTGCTCGAAGCCCGGCTCGCCGGCTTCGAGGTCAAGACGGACGATGGCATCACCGCATTGGGCCCGCTGACAGCGGGCGGTGCAGGCATCCTCGTCCACATCATTGCCGTCATCACAAGCTTCCAGCAGGGCTTCGATGCCATCGCCGCAGCGGGCTGGCTGACAGGCGTTGGTGCAAAGGTCTTCATCGATCCGATTGCCATCATCGCAGGACTCGAAGCCCTCGTCGCCGGCCTCCAAATCACCTCGGGTCACCCCATCACCGCAGCGGGCCACTTGGCAGGTGTTCCTGCAGGCATCTTGATCCACCAGGTTACCGTCATCGCAGGCTTCGCCCTCTTGGAGAAAGCCATCGCCACACCGGGGCAACTGGCAACTGTTGGTGCAGCCATCATCGTCGATCCGATTGCCGTCGTCACAGGCTTCGGCGCCAGCGTGGATGATGCCATCGCCGCATTGGGCTGGAGCGCAGGCGTTGGTGCAACCATCACCGTCCACTCCATTACCATCGTCACAGTCCTCGTAGCCGTCATCTTCGGGCGCGAGGTCCTGGCGGACCACGCCATCACCGCAGCGAGCGGGCGCACAGTTGGTGAGGCAATCATCGCTGTCATCCCGGTTGCCGTCATCGCAGCCTTCACCCTCGGCGACGATACCATCGCCACAGCTGGCTGGGCGGCATTCATGGCATTGGTCGTTGGGATCTTCGTTACCGTCATCACAGCCCTCGCCGGGGCCGACCACGCCGTCGCCACAGCGGTGGAGTTGGCAGTCTGACTTGCAACTGTCCTCGTCGACGGCATTGCCATCATCACAGGCCTCATAGCCTTCTTCATCTTCAGCGAGACCTGTTCTTAAGACGCCATCACCGCAGGATGCTTCCCGGCAGTCGCTACGGCAGGCATCGGTATCGATATCGTTGCCGTCATCACAGGCCTCGTCCTCTTGCAGAATGCCATCGCCGCAGCCCGGGAGGCGGCAGTCGTTCGTACACTCGTCTTCGTGGATCTCGTTGGCATCATCGCATTGTTCGACACCGGCATGGACAAAGCCGTCACCACAGACCGCAGGAACGCAGGTGCCAACACAAGCGTCGTCGTCGGCGAAGTTGCCGTCGTCGCAGCGCTCGAAGTCCATGTCCCCTTCGCTCAGATCGGTGCGAAGGACGCCATCACCACAGCGGGCGAGGCTGCAGTCGTTGCGACAGGCGTCTTGATCCACCGTGTTGCCATCATCGCAGGCCTCATAGTCTTCGGCTTCTGGATCATCGCTGAGACGGGTAATCGCATCGCCGCAGCGCGCGACCTGACAGCCATCTGTACAGTCGTCATTGGCGACTTTGTTGCCATCGTCACAGGTCTCGTCGCCTTCGATCTCGCCGTTGCCACATTCGTTGGGCACGTCGCGCACGACCACCTGTTCGCCGGGACAGGCAAGGATGAGGAGAAAGGGCAGAAGGATGCGATTCCAATGCATGGTGGAGGTCCTTACCGAACGTAGAAGAGCCAGACGCTAAACCCAGACTCATGGTAATCACAATTGCCGTTGGCGGTGCAGTCGGACCAGCCCCAGCGTTTGTTGTCGATGCCATCCCAGAAGCTATGACTGAGATCGTTGAGGATGGTGGTTTGGCCGTAGGGCAGCGTGTTATAACCGGCGCCGCTGGTCGTGCAGCCATTGCAGTGATTTGTATCGCCGCCGCCTGCATTCCAGGGATTGCTCGAGTGGGTGTAGGGGGCGTTACCACTACAGTGCTGATGTCCGCCGCCTCCGTTCCAGCCCACGCTCTTGGCGGTGTATGGGCCGCCGTAGTTGTTGTTATTACTACACAGGGTGAGCACGTCACCACTCTCCCGATTGAACGAGCCCGACGCATCGTTGGTGAACCATTGTGTGTAGAGGTTACCGGCGAAGATGCCTGAGCGGGTGGTGTCATAGGCGCGGCCACGGTACGAACTGCCGTTGTTCGACCAGTTATACAATTGGGCGTAGAGCCGTGTCTGACTGGTGTCGCCGACGGCCCGGCAAAACTGCCCGTAGTTGAGGGTCTGCGAGTTGTCCCAACTGGCACCGCTTCGGGCCGGAGCATCCCGTTCGTAGACGTAGTTGCTGTCGTTATTGAGTCGGGCCTGGAATGCGTATTGATCCATGTCGTAGAGTGCGTGGCTTGGCACGTAGCCCTTCGTGAGGCTGGCGCAAAGCATCCAGCCTCCATTGTCGTAATCCATGTCGCAGTGGACCTGGATGGCGTTGTCCGTATCGCCACCGTCCAGATCGACCCAGTAGGAGCCTGTCGTGGCAGCAGCGTTCAGGTCGAGGATCGCCTGGCAACTCTCTGCGGCTCGCTCCTGGACGCTGCCGTCGGCCGGGAGTTCACAGGCGTTGTTGCAGTCATCGTCATTGACGGCGTTACCGTCGTCGCAGGCTTCGTAGCCCTCAACGCCTGCTGCTAAATCATTGCGTCGAATGCCATCACCGCAGCTGGCATCGATACAATCGTTCGTGCAGGTATCCGTTGCGACGGGGTTGCCGTCGTCGCAGTTCTCTTCGCCAGCCCATTCATGTCCATCGCCGCATGCTGCAGCAATGCAGTCGTTTAGGCACGCGTCGGTTTGGGCTTCGTTACCATCGTCGCAATCTTCGACACCGATCCAGACGAAGCGGTCGCCACAGGTCGCCTCCGTGCAGTCATTGAGACAACCGTCCTCGTTGGAGCGATTGCCATCGTCGCAGATTTCTTCGCCTTCGCGGATTTGTCCATCGCCACAGCTGGCGGCGCTGCAATCATTCAAGCAGGCATCGGTCTGAACCTCATTGCCATCGTCGCAGTCTTCGATGCCCTCACGGACAAAGCCATCGCCACAACGGGCTTCCTGGCAATCCTGAACGCAGCCATCGTCCAGGTTGTCGTTGCCGTCGTCGCAGGCCTCCACACCCAACTGCAAATAGCCGTCGCCGCAGCGGGCCGCTTCACAGTCGTTGGTACATTCATCGCCATTGGAGCGATTGCCGTCGTCGCAGGCTTCCACTTGGTCCGCTAAAATCCCATCGCCACAACGAGCTTGACGGCAGGCATTGGTGCAGTCGTCACCATCCACGTCGTTGCCGTCATCGCATTCCTCAAAGAAGGCCCGAACCCCATCGCCACAGGACGGCGGCATGCAGTCGTTGGTGCAGTTGTCCCCATTGACCCGATTGCCGTCATCGCAGGCCTCGTAGCCCACATCGCCTTCTTGGAGGTCGTTGCGGGTGACCCCATCGCCACAGCGAGCCTGGCGGCAGTTGTTGCGACACAGATCATCGTCATCTTGATTGCCGTCGTCACAGTCCTCACCGGCGTGCCGGACGCCATCGCCACAGCGGGCCCTTTCACAGACGTTGCTGCAGGCATCGGCATTGTCCCGGTTGCCGTCATCGCATTCCTCGACACCGGCCCGGATGATGCCGTCGCCGCATTGGGCGAGCCGGCAGGCGTTGGTGCAGCCATTATCGTCGACACCGTCGCCATCATCGCAATCTTCATAGGCCGGATCTTCGGGCTGTAGATCACGCCGGACCACCCCATCGCCACAGCGGGCGGCGGCACAGCGAGACAAGCAGGCATCCTGTTCGTTGCGGTTGCCGTCGTCACAGTCTTCACCGGCCTGAACCACGCCGTCGCCACAACCGGTGGGTCGACAGTCGTGGCAGGCATCAGCAGGCTCGTCGTTGCCGTCATCACAGCCCTCACCTGGGCCGACGACCCCATCACCGCAGCGATTCACCGTACAATCGGCCTTACAGGCATCTTGATCCACCGTATTGCCGTCGTCGCAGGCTTCGTAGCCGTCATCACCTTCTGACAGACCACGACGGAGCACGCCGTCGCCGCAGCGGGCCGCAACACAGCTGTTGAGGCAAGCGTCATCGTTGATTTCGTTGCCGTCATCACAGGACTCACCCTCTTGAAGGATGCCGTCGCCACAGCCGGGCAAGCGGCAGTTGTTGGAGCAACCATCGGCGTCTTCTTCATTGCCGTCGTCGCAATCCTCGACGCCTAGGCGGACCAAGCCATCGCCGCAGGCAGCCGGCAGACAACCGGCGACGCAAGCATCATCGTCAGCCTCGTTGCCATCATCACAGCGCTCAAAGCCTAACTCGCCTTCGGTGAGGTCATTGCGGACCATCCCATCGCCACAGCGGGCGCGGGCACAGTTGGAGAGACAGGCGTCGTGATCCATGAGATTGGCGTCATCACATTCTTCGTAACCCTCGCCTTGGGGGTCCTCGACGACCCGCAGGATGCCGTCGCCGCATCGGGCCAAGCGACACGCTCCGGTGCAATTATCCGTATCCACGGTGTTGCCGTCGTCGCAGGCTTCATTGCTTTCCGTCTCGCCGTTGCCGCACTCACCGGGGATATCCCGGACGACCACCTGCTCTGAACAGGCAGTCGAAACGAAGACGAAGAAACAAAACAGGGAAGTCCAACGCATGAACCGGCCTCCAGGATATCGGCAGGAGAGGATGGCCGGCCCGCGCGCGTGGGTCAACCTGGCCTGGTCGATCAGCGGTCAGAGCGGTAGGGGTTCGCAGGGGGCTCTGATGCGAGTCTTGTACGGGGTCGTCGGCGAAGGCTTGGGTCATGCCACCCGGTCTGCGGTGGTGATCGAGCACCTGCTCGCCGAGGGGCATCAGGTTCACGTGGTGGTGTCTGGTCGGGCTTATGGCTTCCTTGCGGAGGCCTTCTCCGGACATCGCGCCTTTAGCTTGGATGAGATTCATGGGCTGAGCCTGGCGTTTAGCGACGGCGAGATGGACCTGATGAGAACGGTGGGGCGGAACCTCAGAGACCTGCCAGAGGGCTTGGTCAAAAACATCGAAGTCTATTTCGAGGTGGCCGAGCGGGGCTTTCGACCGGAGGTGGTGATCAGCGACTTCGAGTCCTGGGCCTATTACTACGGGCTCAACCATCAACTGCCGGTCATCAGCATCGACAATATGCAGATCATCAATCGCTGTCACCACGGCGACGAGGAAACGGGCGGGAGGGACACGGACTTCCGGTTGGCGAAGGCCCTGGTGAAGTCGAAATTGCCCGGCGCCTATCACTACCTCATTACGACCTTTTTTACGCCGACGGTCCGCAAGGAGCGGACGAGTCTGGTGCCGCCGATCGTTCGGGCAGCCGTCCAGGCAGCGGAGCCTGCTGCGGGGGAGCATTTACTGATCTACCAAAGCGGCGCAGCCGCCGAGGACCTCCTCGAGGTTTTGGGGCGGTTTCCCCACCAGCCGATGCGCATCTATGGGCTGGATCGAACAGGTCGAGAGGGGCACTTGCAGTTCATGCCTTTTTCAGACCAGGGCTTCGTCGAAGACCTGCGGACCTGCAAGGCGGTGGTCGCCAGTGCTGGATTCTCGCTCATCGGCGAAGCGCTGCATCTGGGGAAACCCATGTTGGTCATGCCCTTGGCCGGTCAGTTCGAACAGGTCATGAATGGACGGTATCTAGCGAAAGAGAAGTACGGTGCCTGGGTAGAACGTCTCGACGCAGAGGCGCTCGCCGATTTCATCGATCACCTGCCCCTCTATCAGCAGGCGCTCCAGCACTACCCGGCGGAGGGCAATGACATGTTGTTTGGATTGTTAGACGAACTCTTCGACGATTTGCATCACGGTGAGCCGGCACCGGCATTTCTGGCGGCGCCCGCACTGGGGAAGTACGAGGTCTAGGTCCTTCATCGACTTTGGTTTACTCCCTGAACGAGACGGATTAAGTCGGGCGAGGTTGAGATTTCAGGGATGGATGCGATGGCTACGTTTTGCCAACAATTAGCCCAGGCAAAGTGGTTCAAGCGGAGCATCACCGCATTGATCATCTTCGCCGGTGTCCTCGTTGGCTGTGAAACCTATCCGACCATCGTCGACCGTTGGGGCGATGAGATCGCGATCTTAAACGAGGTCGTCCTCTGGGTCTTTGTCTTCGAGATCGCGGTGAAGATGGTTGCCCAGGGAGCCCGCCCTTGGCGATTTTTCTTCGATGGTTGGAATGTCTTCGACTTCGTGATCGTCGGCGCTGCGTTCGTGCCCGGTGTGGGGCAATTCGCCGTGACGCTCCGGCTCCTTCGTCTGCTCCGTGTCCTGAAATTGCTCAGTGCGCTGCCGAGGTTGCAGGTGCTTGTGAGCGCCTTGTTGAAGAGCATCCCGAGCATGTTCTCGGTGGCTTTGCTGCTGAGCATCTTATTTTACGTCTACGCGGTCGCCGCGGTCTTCTTGTTCCGTGACAATGATCCGGTCCATTTCCGCAGCCTGGAGATGAGCTTCCTCAGTCTATTTCGGGTGGTCACCTTGGAGGACTGGACCGACGTCATGTACATCCAGATGTACGGCAGCGATGTGTATGGCTACACCGCTGAGGATTTGGCGAAATACGCAGCGGTGATCAAACCCGAGGCTCAGCCGGTCTTAGGCGCCCTCTTCTTTGTCTCCTTTGTGATGCTTGGCACGATGGTGGTGCTCAACCTCTTCATCGGCGTGATCATGACCGGGATGGATCAGGCCCAGGAAGAACAAGAGGCGGCGATGTTGTTGGCCCGAACGGGTGGGGTGACGGAAGACGCCGACGAACAAGGTGAGCCACTGGACTCCGAGTTGGGCTTCTTGCAGGCCCAGATCTCGGCCCTAGAGACCCGCAAGCGCCAGCTACTTGAGACCGGTCCCGGCTCATCGCGAGGGACCGCCGATGGAGTGGATGAGGTTTAGCGGGCGTAGAAGAGACGCTGCACCTGGTCTGATGCATCGCCACCATCGTTTGTTGTGCCGTCGAAATCCTCTCCATCCCCATCACCGCTTTCTCCTGCTCCAAAGCCAAAGTTGTAGTGAGAGTGTTCTCCATTGTTCAACGTGGTGAACATGGAGTTGTCGCTGTTTGGTCCCCATGTAAATCCGTGCGCACTCCCTGACGAGTCATTGTCCATGCAGCGAAAGCGCAGGGTGCTGTCGGTTCGGTCTTGATTCCAAGGACTCGTCCGGACTTGAGTGCCGCAGGATAAGGCACAGTCGCTATCGTTCTGACTGTTGCGGCGGAAAACCGAACGCATGGTCTGGGTGGAGAAACACTCATCATTGCTTTGGAGTTCCACACCCGTACCTTGTTTGACGATCATGACTTCGTCCACTTGGAGCCGGTTCCAGGCCTTGGATTTGGCATCGGCATTGGTCGTGGGATCGAGGGGGTTGCCAAAGTCGGTAGCATCCACCCACCGGGCGCTGCCCTTGTTCCAGTTCTCGCCATCGGCATTGGTGATGATGGCCACCAGGGTCCAGCCACCACCATTGGTCGTCATATCACAGTAGGCTTCAAAGGCGGGGTCATCGTTGGGTTGTAGCCAGTACACGCCAGAAGTGACCTGAGCATCGGCGTCTAGAATGGCACGGCAACTGCTCGCTGGGCTGTTCTCGCTCCGCCCCAGGCCGAATTGGCATTGGTTGTCACAGGCGTCCCCATCGACATCGTTTTGGTCATCGCATTCTTCGACACCGGCTTGGACAATACCATCACCACAACGGGCTGAAGTGCAGGTGTTGAGACAGGCATCGGTGTTCACATCATTGCCATCGTCACAGCCCTCATAGCCCTCATCCCCCTCGTTGAGGTCGAGCCGTCTGATCCCATCGCCGCAGGCCGCGAGGGCACAACTGTTGGTACAGGCGTCTTGGTCCACCACATTCTGGTCATCACAGGCTTTGACCCCCTCGCGCACGAAGCCATCGCCGCAGCGAGCCGCCACGCAAGTGTCTGTGCAAGCATCCGTGTTGATGTCGTTGCCGTCATCGCAGACTTCGGCACCGGCTCGGACGTGACCGTCACCGCAGGATGCGGCCGTGCAGTCATCGAGGCAGGCATCGGTCTGGACATCGTTCGCGTCGTCGCAGTCTTCGACGCCCAATTGGGTAAACCCGTCCCCACAAGTGGCAATGAGGCAAACATTGGTGCAGTCGTCTGAATTCACCCGGTTGCCGTCGTCACATGTTTCATCCCCTTGAACTACGCCGTCTCCGCAGCGGGGGAGGCGACAATTGTTCCGGCAGTCGTCGTCGTCCTGGTCGTTGCCATCGTCGCATTCTTCCCCTTGGCCGACGACCGCATCACCGCATCGAGCCACTTCGCAGGCATTGGTGCAGTTGTCGTTATCGATGCGGTTCCCATCGTCGCATTGCTCGACCCCGACATAGATCACCGCATCCCCACAGGCAGCTTCCTGGCAGGCGTTGGTACAGGCGTCGTGGTCACTCATGTTGCCATCGTCGCATTCCTCGCCCTCTTGGACGATCCCATCGAGGCAGCGGGGTAACTCGCAGCGATTCGAGCACCCATCGTCGTTTTGCTCGTTGCCGTCGTCGCATTGTTCGGCCGGGCCGACGATGCCGTCGCCGCATCCCGCCGGTGTGCAGGCGTTGGTACAGGCATCGTGGTCCACTTGATTGCCATCGTCACAGGCTTCGTAGCCTTCGTCCTCAGCACCGAGATCTTGGCGGACCACCCCATCCCCACAGCGAGCAGCGCTGCAGTTGTTACGACAGGCGTCTCGGTCCTCTCCATTGCCGTCATCGCAGGCTTCGCCTTCCTGCACGAGCTCGTCACCGCAGGCCGGTAACTCGCAGTCGTTGGTGCAGCCGTCGAGATCCTCCCGGTTGCCATCATCACAGGCCTCCACACCGCCCCAGCGGATGCCATCACCGCATTGGGCCAGCGCACAGGCGTTGGTGCAGCCGTTTTGATCGACTCCGTCGCCATCGTCGCAGTCTTCGTAGCCGTCATCTTCGGGGGCGAGGTCGGTACGAATGACCCGGTCTCCGCAGCGGGCGAGGGCGCAGTTGGACAAACAAGCATCTTCATCGATTCGGTTGCCATCGTCGCAGGCTTCGCCGCTTTGCACGACCCCATCACCGCAGGAGGTGGGGCGACATTCGTGGCAGGCATCATCGGCATCTTCATTACCGTCGTCGCAGCCTTCGCCAGGACCGATCACACCATCGCCGCAGACGTTGACGCTGCAGTCGGACTTGCAGGCATCCTCGTCCACTTCATTGCCATCATCGCAGGCTTCGTAGCCGGGCTCTTCGGCGCTCAGGCCGGTACGCAGAAAGCCGTCGCCACAGCGGGCTTCGGCGCAGGTGGCGAGGCAGGCGTCATCGTTGAGTTCGTTGCCATCATCGCAGGCCTCGCCTTCTTGAACGAGCCCATCGCCGCAGCCTGGAAGCTGGCAGCCATTGGTGCAACCATCGCTGTCCTCCTCATTGCCATCGTCGCAGTCTTCCACCCCCAGTTGGACCAGACCGTCACCGCATCGAGCGGGGACACAACCCGCAACACAGGCGTCGTCATCGGCATCGTTCCCGTCGTCGCAGGCCTCAAAGCCTAATTCGCCCTCGGCTAAGTCTTGGCGCCGGATACCGTCGCCACAGCGGGCAGCAGAGCAATCGTTGCGACAAAGGTCGTGCTCGATGGTGTTGCCATCATCGCAGGCTTCATAGCCTTCGGCTTGAGGGTCTTCGCCCCCCCGCTTGATACCATCGCCACAGCGAGCGATTTTGCAGCCATCCGTACAGGCGTCCCCCGGGTTGTCGTTGCCATCGTCGCAGGCCTCGGAGCCCTCGACTTCGCCGTTGCCGCATTCGCTGGGGACATCTCGGACGACCACTTGCTCGCCGCAGGAGAGGGAGAGAACGACGAGACAGCACAGCCAGTGGGAAAGACGCATGTTGGACTCCATGGACACGGGATCGCGTCCAAGTATCATCGGGCTTCAGCGACGATCAGGTCAACCCACGGCAGTTGGAGTGCTCGCTCCAACTGCTCTGGACCTTCTGGAAGCGAGGCTGTCCGCTCTTCTTCGGTATGAAGTCGCCTCGGCTTTCTTCCCTCCTGTCACCTTGGTGTCTTTAGGCTAATTTGTTAGGGGTTGCGCCCTGATGAGGATGACCATGACTCGATTTAGCGTTTCGCTCTGTCTTTTCACGTTGATTGCCTGCCCTCAGCAGGTTCCCGACCCTGTCGAGCCTGATGCTGGTCAGGCTCCTGTCGCAGACGCCGGTGCGGCCCCTGTTGATGGGGGACAAGCCCCCGCTGCCGACGCTGGTATCGCCGCGGATGCGGGTGAGGAGGTGGAGCCGGTCTGTCGCCCTGATTCCGAGCGTCTCAATGGTGTGCATCACTGCCGTCTCGACGAGCACTGCCCCTGCGGTGCCCACTGTGCGCTGGGTCGGTGCATCTATGAATGCCTCGATGGGGTTGAGGACTGTGACGAGGGCCAGCGATGCACGCTGTTTGGACGCTGTGTGGAGGTGGCGAGTGAAGGGCCGATTGAGGACCCGAGTGGCGAAGATGAGGAGCAGGTTGCGGAGGAAACCGCCATGCCTGACCCGGCGCCTGTCGGCCGTATTCGCCTCGAGCGTCTTCGTTATCGTGTACAGGATGCAGACACGATCCTCGCTTTGCGTTTGACGGTCGAGGAAGCCGACGTCCCCGCTGTGCGTGTGGGTGAAGGGCGCGGCTTTCTGCAGGGCGAGGAGGATGAAAGCCTGCTCGCCGACGAGCCATTGCTCGTGAGTTGTAGCGGAACCGATGATGAGGATTTTGTCGACGAGTGTCGGCTGGAGGACCTGAGGGAAGGGAGCGAACACATCGTTTATCTTCGCCCGGGTGATGTCGAGGGTGAAGCGAATCGCTGGGAGGCATCCGTCTTTCACGGTTCGGTGCTGGAGACGCTGACGATCGAGCGGGTCGAGCCGGTACCGTTGCTGCCCGAGACGGGTCCGGTGACGGGCTCCTATGAGGGGAGCATTCAAGTCAGCGATGGCGAGGGGCGGGCCATGCTCGCCGTCCCGGTTCGGGCCGAGGTCCTCGAAGATGGCGACCAACTACGAATGAAACTCATCGATTCGCTGCGCATGCTCAGTGCGGACGGTGTCTTGTGGGGACAAAGTACGGAAACAGGTTTCACGTTCCGTCGGGACCATTATCTCGGTGGTGAAGCCGAGGCGCTCGGGGACGTGGAAGTCCATAGCCAGTTGGAGAGCGCCAGCGCTCTCGCTGGCGGCGGTAAGGGGTGGCTGGGCGGCCGATTCCAGCTTCGAATCGCCGGCTGGTTGCCGGAGAGCCGGTATCTGGCCTGTTCCAACGCCCAGTTTCCTTGTCAGTTCGGGCAGCAGCACCCCTGCTGCGGCAACACTCGCGACAGCACCCATCTTTGGGAGCAGACGGTCGAGGCGGCCACGGTCGATCTGAAGATCTTTCGCCGTGGGCCCTTGCCTGATGGGAGCGAAGTCCGCGCCTTCGAAAATCACATGACAGAGAGTAACAGCCGGTTTGGTGACTTCCGAGAACGAATCTGGAGCGAGGATGCTCGCAGTCCGTGGGATCAAGTGGCCCAAGAGATCTTCGAGCTCGACGAGATCAACCCGGTCATCGACAGTCGGGCTGAGGACTGGGCGACACTCGCTGATGACAGCAGCAGCCTTTTGCGCTGCGAGACAGAGTTTATTGCGGATAATTATAGTTGTCGTGGTCCCAATGCCGGCAATTTTGGGCGCAACCTGCCAGCCTGCACAGACGCGGTGATCGCCGCCATGCAAGAGCGTTGTGAGCAATACTCGGCAAATCCTTGTTGGAGTGGCCCGGAAGCTCGAGACTCCCGGTGCATCCACAACTGTTTTGGCATCGACCTGGGGGGCGATGGGCCGGCGCCTCTTACCCCGCGGCAGTATCGGACCCGTGACATGGAATTGGCCCAGGCCAGTCTTTGTGCGGAACGATTTTTCTGCTTCGAGCCTCCAGCCGGTGAAGCCTTTGCAGCGGAATCGAGCGGTCTCTACCAAAGGGTGCTGCCCATCTCTGGGGATCTCACCTGCGCCAGGCCGGGGGACAATTTCCGTGATCAGATTCCAACAGCCATCGGTTTGTTCACCAATGCGGATGCCCAGGAAGCCGAAGAAGAAGCGCTGAACGCCGGGCAAATGCTTGAAGCATGTTTTAGCGACCTCGACCGGGATCTCCCCGATCTGGCTGGGCGCGGGCCGATTTGGGACGGCGCGGATCTGCGTCGCGTCTTCCAAACAGAAGGGTGCATCGACCTCGCCCGGTTCTGGGCCAGTTTGCGCTGGGCCTCTGCCCCGGCCATGTTTGCGGCCATCGACCCGGCCGTTCGGCAGGCCGAGGAGTTGGGCGACAAGGGCAAGGCAAACGGGCTCTATTTGAGGCTCCTGACCCAGTGGCTTCAGTTACACCAGTTCTTGGCGACGGAGGGTTTGCAGGCCCATCGCTTGGCCAAGGTGCTGCGGCAGGGCGAAGACAATATCTCGCCCACGGCCGTTCCCAACCTTGCCCGCTTGCGGCAGGTCCTCGCCGGGGCTTGGGACGTCTTTTTACGACCCCGTTTCGTCACGGGGTTGATGGGCTTGTCGCCCGCAGAACTGCGCGATGCAGATTACCGGCCGATCGTGTTTCCCCAGGTCAATCTCCAAGCCCGGGCTTTTCATGAGCAGGCGGTCGGCCTGCCGGTCTTCCTGGTTGAAGCCATGACCACCTACATGGAAGTGCTCGAAGCCGAAGGCGAAGAGGTCTGGATCAATGGCCGGCAACTTCAACGCCATCAGGGTGAGATCGCCGAAGCGGTCCGACAGAGTGTGTTGATGGAGTCGCTGGCTCAGCGGGTCTTTGAGCGGTCCGAGGTCGGGGACGCCTTTTGGGGCCCCCGTTACCTGAAGGCTCGGACCCAACTCAAAGCGGTCCGGGGTCGGGTGCTTCGGGTGCTCGACAACATGATGGGCGATGGCAATCCCTTGGGCATCGAAGACAATGACCTACCCTTGTACTTTCGGGTTGATGACGCCGGCGATGTCGGCCGGTTCTCGGTCATCTCCAGGTACTTCTTGGATGAAGGTGATGGTCTGGCAACACGAGCTGTCGAGACGGCCTCCGATGCGTTGGGAAGGGCCCGAGGGTCCTGGCTGCAATTGCGGGAAGGGGTGTTGCAAGATCGCAATCACGTCAACGAACAAGAAGAACGTGAAATCGCGACAGCGCAACGTTATGGCGATGAGATCCTGCAACTGTGTGGTGCCCATCGGGGCTGGCAGCGACCTGATGATCCCAATGATGATGCACCGGTCCGCAGCGACGAGGCGATTCAATGGCTTGGTGGTATAGCGCACTACGGTCAATGCCTGCTCGACAGCTCACAGGCGGGCTGCCGACTTGAGCCCCAACTCCTCTACGATGCTTTGCGTCCGGGTCACCTCGAGTATCAGATGTGCCGCGGGATCAATTACCGATACTTCTTCGACGACGGCGTTGGTTTCAACAACACCGCAACGAATCAGTTGTTGGTCCAATCACTTCAGGAGATGCTCGATGCCTACGAGGCGGGAACGCTCGGTGATGGAGTTGCCTATCTTGAGAATGTTGTCGCGGGGATGACTGAGGCAGAACGGCGCGGCTTCTTCGAAGGCATGTATGGAACCGAAAATATCACGCTAGAACAGGTCACCGAGATTCATGATCGCTGTTTGGCCTTTCTACCGAATGCGCCCCCCTCGCTGCCTACCTACGCCACCCTCGCCGATGGTCCATTGCAAAACCACGCCTGCTACATGGGCGCGATGGGTGAAGCGGAGTTGGAAGCCATGCAAGCCCGCAAGACGATGGAGGCGGCCCGAGCGGCGATTGCGGAACATGTAGAAGCCTACAATATCGCCGTTCAGTCTTGCCATTACGGCTCACAAGCCGGGGCGACTCAAGAGCGGCTGATGGAAAACCACATGGAAGTGATGGGGGCACTGCGGGCCGTTCGTCTCGCCGCCACCGTCGTTGCTGAGTCTGCTGAGGTCGCGGGCAGTTGGTGGGAGGAAGCGTTCTGCTTCGGCTGCGGTGTGGTCGGAGCCGGTGCGAAGGTGACGGTCCAAGTGATGTCTGATGCCATGGATAAGGCGACGGCCCAGCATGAACTGGCGATGACCCGCTACCAGAACTTCTACGATGACCTGATCTGTTTCAACGATGCCAAGTTGCATCTGGTGGGTATGAAGACGGCCCAGATCAATCTGGAGGGAGCTAAATTGGGCCTGGAGCAGGCCGTGCTGCGGACCCGGGGCATGATGGGGCGTCTCGATGCCTTGTTGGCCGAAGGGACCGTGGCGACGGAGCGGGTCCGCCAGTGGGACCGGCCCCCGATCGCCCACGATCAATGGCTCGACGAGGACGTCGACACGTTCCTGCATGCCATGCGCCGAGCGAAGCGCACAGCCTACCTTGCGGTGCGAGCGGCCGAGTACGAGTTCCAGATGAGCCGGGATGAACGAGGCCTCGTGCTCAGTGCTTCTCATCCGGGCGAGTTGACGGAAGCGCTGGCCCAGCTTCGAGACGTGGTGAACACCCAGCGGGTCAATGGGCGCTCGCCCGAAAACTACCGGGCGATCTTCAGCTTAAAGACCCACCTGCTACAATTGGCGAGTCGGGCCCATTTCCCTGAGACCCAATACCGTCTCAATGACACGCAGCGCTTCCGGGCGCTGGTGAACTCGCAGCGCTATGCCGTCTATGACAGCGATGGCGAGTACTTGGGCCAGCGAATCCCCTTCGCCCTGACCCCCTTTGATCTCCAAGACAACGCCGATGGCTTCTCATTGCCTGTGGTCAGCGCATCGAGGGACTGTGCTGAGCGCCTGTGGGGTGTGAACGTTTCCTTGGACGGTGAACGGGTGGTCCCTGAAGGCGCGGCCCGCCAGTCGGCCCGAGTGGAGTTGTTGCAGAAGAACAGCTTCTTTAGTCGCTGGTGCAGCGACGCTGAGGATCGACCAGCCTATCAATTTCAAACGGTTCGTCCGGAGCGTAACCTGTTCCGGGATCCTTTGGCCGGCGCACCGCAGGGGGCGGAGGAGCCACGGGTTGCCCGCTTTCCGGGCTGGACCCGGGCCCGGGTCGATGCCCGCTTAAACATCGCTTCAGATGTGCTGAACGCCGAGGACTATCGGGAGAACGAGTCGACCGAACTGGCGGCCCGAGGACTGTATGGGGAGTACGCCTTGTTCTTTCCCAAGGAGATGCTGAAGACCAGCACCGCCGATGGAATCGATCTGCGTCGCCTTCGGGATGTTCGGTTGCGGTTCGACTTCGTCTCGGTTGCCCGGTGAGTCAGCAAAGAAAGGACTGGTCAAAGTCCGGCGGCCCTGCGGGGCCCTTCGACGTCATCGTCATCGGCTCGGGGATGGGCGGGATGACCACGGCGGCGCTTTTAGCCAAGGCCGGCAAGAAGGTGCTCGTGTTGGAACAGCACTACGTACCCGGTGGCTTCACCCACGCCTTTAAGCGGGGCCCCTACCACTGGGATGTGGGTGTGCACGCCATCGGTGAGGTGACGCAAAAAGCCATGCTCGGGCGGCTTCTTCATCTGCTGACCGATGGAAAGTTGGAGTGGGCGAGTCTAGGCGGCGTCTACGATGAGTTTTATTACCCGGGCTTGCGCATCGACTTTCCCGACAATGAGCTCCAGTTTCGGGAGAATCTAGTCGCCGCTTTTCCCGATGAAGAAGCGGCGATCGATGATTACTTGGCTCGCGTGAAAACGGTGAGCCGGGGGATGAAGGGCTATCTGAAGTCCCGGGCGATGCCGCCGACTTGGTGGGGTAAAGCTGTGGGTGGTCAGTTTTCGAAAGGGGTAGGGGACGCCTTCACCCAGCGGCTCCAAGAGGTCCTTGATGAGGTGACGGATAATACCAAGTTGCAACGGGTGATGACCGGGCAATGGGGCTATCATGGCTCGCCACCCTCCCGGGCGGCCTTCGCCGTTCAGGCCCTGGTCAGCCGTCACTTCATGTACGGCGCATTTTATCCCGTTGGGGGCTCTCCAGCCATTGCGAAACACTTGCTGAGAACCGTGGCGAGCAGTGGTGGCTGGACCCGCATTCGCGCGTCGGTCGATGAGATTTTGGTGGAGCGAGGCCGGGCCGTTGGCGTGCGGATGGCCGATGGTGAAGAGATTCGAGCGAAACGGGTTGTTTCGGCCGCAGGGGTGATGAGTACGGTCAACCGACTCCTACCCGATGACGCCAAGGGCGACTGGTGCAACGAGATTGCAGCACTCAACCCAGCTCCTGCTCATCTCTGCCTGTACTTGGGGTTCAAGGGGGACATTCGGGCTGCAGGGGCCGGTGCAGCGAACAAGTGGTTTTACGATACCTGGGACATGGAGTTCACCGAGTGGGAGGTCCAGCCCGATCAGCCCCTGACCGACTGTCCCGTGTTGTACTGCAGCTTTCCCAGCCTCAAGGACCCGAGTCATGACCCTGGGCCTGAACATCATCATACTGGCGAGGTGGTCACCTTCGTACCCTTCGATACCTTTAACCGCTGGCGGGAGCAGCCTTGGCGCAATCGAGACGAAGACTATCAGGCCTTTAAAGAAGCCATGACGGAGCAAATGCTCAAGCAGTTCTTTGGCCGCATGCCTGGCTTGGAGCCCCTCTTGGATTTCGCTGAGTTGGGCACACCGCTCTCAACCGATCACTTCTGCCGGCCGATGAAGGGCAGCATTTACGGTATCGAGCCGACGGTGGAGCGATACAACTGTGACCACCTACGGGCCCACTCGCCCATCAAGAACCTGTTCTTCTCCGGCTGCGAGGTGGGGGCCGTGGGCGTCATGGGTGCCATGGCCGGCGGCATGATCTGCGCCATGGCCATGGAACCCGTCCGAGTCGGTCGCCTGGTGAAATCGGTCTCTTGATCTCGAGGCGGCCTTACTGGATTGGGGCACCTTCAGCGGGAGGCTCAGGCTGCTCGATAATGAGGTCCTGCCAGTTGTCCGGCAGGATGTCTTTGATCGCCTCAGGGTCTTCCAGGCTGTTCACATAGAGCTTCGCCACCAGATCGTTGGGTACGTTGGGATTGAAGGTCCCCTTTGCGTTCCAATCCGGCTTGCCTTCGACGCCCCAGAGGAAGTCCCACTGGCCCGAGATGATGTTGGAGTTGATGGGTACCCGATTCTCATCGAACTCGACCCAGAACTTCACACCACCATAGTTGCTGCCTTTGTTGCCCATGGAGAAGAAGGCCAAGTTCTCGGGGTTTTGAACTGCTCCCTTGTAGCCCTTGAGCTTATCGGTGTCCGCGGGGACCCAGCCCGGCTTTTCGGCACTGTCCGGCGTCCAGCGGTTGATCTCTTCGACGGTGCGCGTGCCATTGGCGACGCTCGAGCCTTGCCAGGAGTCGGCAGCAAAGACGCCCTTGTTGCGCACGATGTAGGCTAAGGCCTCTTCACCGAGGATCTCGTTGATGTCCTCTCGCACCACGTAGCGTAGATCGCCAACGGGGATGCGTTTCGATTCACCCCGAACCGTCTTCATGGCCAACTCGCCGAGAATGGGGTTCTCGTCCGTATTGTTGAGGATCAAGTTGCCCTCGCTGTCGGTCTCGCCAGCGAAGACCACCTTGCTTTCGAGGCTGCCTGCGACCTCGGTGCCATCTTTGAGGACGAGCGTGTCTTGGGTCTCACCAGTGGCAAGGGCCCCGGTCTGAGGCGCCCGACGAATGCTCTCGATGTCGTCGACCGAGTAATCCCGAAGGCCCCCGCTCGCGTTTTTCAGGCTCAGGCTGCCGGTGGGGAGATGGCTCATGCCCTCGGCCACCACCATCGTGTCCCCAGTCCGATAGGTCTCCGCGTGATGGAAGCTCACGTCGGAGATGATCTTGCCCTGGAGCACGGTGCCGTCCTTCAAATGCACCTCATCGGGATTCTCGTCGTAGCGATTGCCGGCCTGGGTGTTGTTGGGGAAAATCTCGGTGAGCCGGCGGCCGACGATGTCTCTGACCTCGGACTTGGTGAAGTTGAATTCCTGGTCTCCAGCTTTCAGCGTCACGCCCCGATTGGGTTGGGGGAAGCCGTACTTTAGGGTGATCAGTCCTTGCATGGCGTTGCGGTCACAAAAGCCCCACCAACTGGCCGAGTAGCTACCGTTCGCCTTGCCATCGCCCTTGACCTTGCCATCGCTACCGATGACGACGCTGGTCACTTTATCGACAGCGATCTCTTCGCCCGCAGCGTTCTTGAAGATCGGTTGCCAGTGGACATCGCCGACTTCCTTGATCTCGACCGCGAGATCCTCGCCGGTCTCGTCGTGGCGAGCCACAAGCGTCTCGCCTCGAGACTTGTTCAAGTTCACGAAGGTGTTCCAGGCGTAGAAGTCCACCTTCATGTCAAAGCCGGGATCCAGCGTCCGCTCCCCGATGGCCCCTTCGTCAGCGAGGAGCTTCTTCGCAAAGTCGACCCCTGTGGAGCTGATCGCCTTGTCTTCTCGGAACGAGGAGCTCGCCTTGGTGTTGCCCGTTTCTTCGGCGATGATCCAGTTGAGCGGGCTGGCTTTCTCGTAAGCCTCTGCCTTGGCCGGACGCCCCTCGGCCGTCAGAAAATCATCGATCTTCTTCGCGGTGGGGATAAATCCACCGTTCATGTTCATGTAGGCGGACCACTTCTTCTTCTTATCGATGTCGAAGTTGGACTCGGGATGCTCCGGGTCCGTTCCCCATGCGATCTCCCAGGCTGTGCCGAGCATATCACCGTCGGGGTCTTTGGCACCGTGGGTTTTTGCCAGATCCTTATCGAAGAAAGCGGTGAGGAGGTCTTTACGGGCCTGGACGGCTTCGGGCCCATGGGCCCGCTCATTCACCACCTTCGCATAGTCCTGTAGGAGGTGGAGGGCCTTCGCTGCCCGCTCCTCCTCTGGGACCGCTGGGTTGTTAAAGATGGCGGCGGATTGGCGCTCATAATCGATGTTGAAGAGTTTAGCGACTGCCTCCATCGGAACTCGGTCCGTTCCGAGAAGATGGGCCAGGTTACCACTGACGCTGCCTTTCGGGACCGAGCCGGGGGCTGCCCGGCCTTGGGTGCTCACCATCTCCGCCGCAGTGATGCCCAAGTGGCTTTCAAGTTTGGCGACGCCATCATCGGTCAGCAGGCTCCGCCAGGAGTTGGAGTCCAGCAATTCCTTCAACGCACTGGTTTCGAAGGCGTCGATAGCACGGTCGGCTTCGGGGGAGGCGACGACAGCCTCTGCGCTCACTGCATTTTTCGTCGCATACTCGAGCAGTTGGTCCACACGACTGGCGTCGACAAGATCGAGCCCGCCATTGGTGAGCTTGTCCCAGAAAAAGCGCTGAATCGGATTGTGGATCTCGGGCATCGTAAACTCCTTTTGCACCAAAGGTCGGCAGAACCTTGGCCCGGTTGCGTCGATTAGGGCAACTGGCGGAGAAAAAAAGAAGGAGGACTCGCCGAAGCGAGCCCCCATCCACTGTCCAACGGCGACCGGGCTAACCCGCTCGCGCGTCGATCTTTTTAGACGTGCTCGACGCCGATCTTCTTGACGTTGGACTTCCAGACCTTGTCACCCAACCAGTCGGGGGCGTTGGCGGGCTTGTCCACCTCGTTGCGCTCGCCCTTGAAGACGTGGACGCGGTTGGTGCCGCGCTCACGCAGCCGGATGTCGGTGATACCCCGGGCCGCAGCCTTGAGGGCAGCGCCGCGGGGCTGCTTGCTGGAGAACACCGTGGCGGTGTCCTTGCCATTCTTCAGGAGGACGAAATTCTTCTTATCAGACATTATCTGACTCCATTTGTGTCGCCTTTCTTGACGACGTTGTTAACGTCTGCCGGCTCGTTCCGGCGCTGACAAAAATGCGCTTAAGTGATGTTGTGCTGCGGGTGAAGTCAAAAAATGCAAAAAAACGTTAGCTAGGTCGCCAATTGTCTCATTTTTAAAGCATTCAATTTGGCACAGACCTTGCGAACCTAAACGCACGACGTAAAGCCAATGCAAGAAAAAACAACAACTTAGACTATTACATGTCGACACGTCCAGCGTTTAGCCGGGTCGCGGCCAGCCGTGGCCGGCCGTTGAACGTGAAAAAACGTTGATAG
>PBND01000018.1 GCA_002722845.1 Myxococcales bacterium
GCTTTGCCGAGGGGGTCGAGGGGGCCATCGAAGATCTCGTTGCTGAGCTTGTGGACTTTGGCATTCCGGACGAGCCGTACAAGGCTACCGAGCATGGCCATGACCGCCCGTCGTCGGGCTTCTTCGTTACGACTCATGACGTCAATGCCGTGAGTGCAGCGCGCAGAGCCATCTTGACCGGACCGGGCAAGCTTTTCTCCTGCGCTGCCATGGCGAGGGTTCGTTTTGCGGTGCTGTCGCCGGCCGCGGCCAGCCCGTGGACAGCCAGGGCCTGTTCCTGGGCGGTATGCTTCCAGCTACCCAGCATGGTCTTCTCCGAAAGACGCTTCTTTAGGAATTCCAGCCCATGGATGGAGTGCATTGAGCCAAGGGCTCGGTACGCTTCAGTGATTTCGTCCCGCGGTAGCGTTTTGAGGTCCAAACCCTCAAGCCAAGCGACCAGGGTCTGGGCCGCACCATTGTCCCGGGAGCGAGCCAGGCTCTTCACACAGGCCATGCGCTCCACCGCGTCCCGTGACTGAAGCCCCCGGGCCGCGTCCTTAAGGTTCGTGATGGTAAAGACGGTCGCCAGCATTTGCGTGACACCGGTTCGGACGCCTGGTTCTGGGTGGTTTAGGTTCCGTTCCAAGATCGCTCGGACGGTGTCACTGGGTCGGAAGTCTTCAAGCCCCGCGGCAAAGGCCGGGACGACCGTGGCGACGGAGGGAAGACTGAAAAGGGTTTCGACCGCCTCTGTGTTGGCGTTGAGCCGGTTGCCGAAGCCAGCGGCCATCGCGGCGATCGCTTTGGGGCCATCAGCCCGCTCCATGGCCTCAAGGTAAGCGGGATAGGCTTCGATGCCGACCTTGGCGCACAGGGCTTTGAGGCCATCTGCTTCAGCTTCAAGGGGCCGTAACAACTGGATGTAGTCTTCGTCATTGAGTCCGGCCCGGAGCGCATTCAATACGTACACTCGACGGATGCGGTCTTGGCGGTTTTCCGATTCGCCTGGCTCCGCTTCCAAGGCTTCGAGGAGATCCGAGATGATTGAGACGAGTCCGCGAGAGAGCGCTTCGTGCATCAGGCAGATGAAGGCTCGCGTGAGCACCTCATTGTCGAGCCCGCGGCGGTCCTTCGCCAAGAGGTGAACGATGAGCTTGGCGAATCGGTCGAGGACGGTCTTCGGGTCCGCCGGATGATCGAGCAGTCCTTTATAAGATGGGGTCGCCCGGCGCTTTTGGCCGATGGGCGCGAAGGGAGAACCTTCGTTGTCCGGAATCTCCGGCAGGGAGGTACTTAACTCGAACTCGCCAACCTGGGTCTTCTCGTCGGCCAGGAGTTGGGTCACATCCCGGGCAATCTGGCGAATCGACCCAAGGACGTCCTCACTGCGGTCTTCGGGGAGCAGTTTCAACTGCTCGGCCTGCTCATAGGTGATGCAAGGCAACCCAGCTTTCCAAAGCGAGGTGATCAGTTGCCCGGGGACCAACTCGACGGAGAGCGAGTTCAACTGGGGCAGGCTGAGCTCGATGAACTCGGTCAACTCGTCGAGTTGTACGCCCTCGTGGAAGATGACCTTGCGGATCCCTTCGTTGTAGTAGCGAAAGCACAAGCGGAACTCCCCCGTGTCATCCTCAAAGACCCGTTGCTGGTGAAAGACGAGCGCGTCGGCTGAGACGTTGAGTTCGAAGGGGGCGTGGTGGGCAAGCAAACGCTGCATTGCCCGGTAAAAAGGCGAAAGAAACTCGGGAAACCGCCTCGGATCGTGCCGGTACAAAGCGACCGATTTTAGGGAGCGGACCAACTCCTGGCAGAGGGCGACAACTTCCTGGTGGATATTTTCGTGGACCGAGTCGGACACAGGCTTCCCTACGGGCCCAGTGTGCCCGTTAGGGCCCTTGGGTCAAGATCTTGCCCAGCGCATGCTGGTGCTTCTTCCTCATCGCCATGCAACGGTCGATACGTTCGGTGGCAGCCTGAAGGTGGCGGTCGAGACCTTCCATGGCCTCTTTCCCACCCAGGTAGGGGCTGAACACCGCCGAGAGCTCTTGCTTTGCCAATTCTGTGCACTGTGCGGTCGGATAGTAGACCAGATATCGGCTGGAGTTTCGTGGCAGGAGTTCCCGCAGGGTACCGAGATTTTTCTTTAGCCAAGTCCATGCTTGATCCCGCACGCGATAATCGCCGGAAGGACCCCAAACCACCCGTCCGATCTCGTTGGATCGAAGCTTGTCGGAAAGGGCGAGATTCAAGCTCCTCAAACTGAGTTCAGGACGGCGGAATCCAGCGAGTCCCTGGAGCAGTGTGCTGCGGCGCCATGGATCTTCCGCTTGCTCGAAGGCGGCGAGGAGTCGGTCGAAAAGGGCTGCATCGCCATCTTCTGTCAGCATGCTGAGGGCCGTTGGCGCCAGCTCTCGTTCCACGGGCCTCCCCTCGATGAGGTCGTTGGCGAGGTCGAAGGCTTCGGCCTTTAAGGCATCGTTGCCCGACCATCGGCTGGCCCAACTCAGGGTCGTACGGCGGATTTGCCAGTGGGCGGGATCATCGATGCCGTCATCCCGCCAGCCGTGTTCCAGCGCGTGGACCAAGCCAAGTCGTCCCAGCAAGGCCTGCCACCTCGGCCGCAGGTCGCCCTCGACGATGCCCCCCATGTCGCCGATGAGACCGAGGGCCTGTTGTTGGACTCGGTCGCTCGTCCCCGAGACCCCTTGGGCAAGGGCAAGAACCTGCTCGGGGCTGAGATGGCCGGCGCTGTACGCCTTGCGCAAGTCATAGACGAGCGCCACGTGTTCCAACTCGGTCAGTGATGTCTGGGCCATCAGGGCGCCAAGCCAGGGGGTCCCGAGACTGGGCACCATATAAGCAGCCCCCCCCGGGTTGGGGAGCAGCGGGCCTTCACAACCGGTGAATTCGAAGACTTCTTTCGGCTGATCCATGAGTCGACAATGATTCTGACCGGTGCCGAGATCCTTGAAGCAAAGGGGGATCTGCCAGGGGCGGTCCTGGGGCAGGGGCGGGCTGCCCAGGGGCTGCCAACGCACCTGGCGGGCCGTGACCGGGCCGCACCGGGCGCCGCCAGTCATGGCCACATTGGGGACCCCAGCTTGGAAGATGAAGGTCTCAAAGGCCGCTTTGAGCCCCTTCTTGCCCGAGGCTTTCTCGATCTCGATCAAGAGATCTTCGAAGGTTGCGTTGCCCCAGGCATTTTTCTTGAGATAGCTCCGCACGCCGGCCTGGAAGGCCGCTTCACCCACGTACTTTTCGAACATCGAAAGGACGGCGTGCCCCTTGGTATAAGTGATGCCATCAAAGGCATTGTGAATGTCGCCGCGGGTCTTGATCGGCCCACGGACACGCCTCGACGTGCTCGTCGAATCACTCTCTTTGACCCAGTTAAAACCGCCAAGTCGGTCGGTGAGGACCTGCCAGTCCGGTCGGTATTGATTGACGATTTTGTAAGCAAACCAGGTGGCAAAGGCCTCGTTGAGCCAGAGGTCATCCCACCAGGCCATCGTGACGAGGTCGCCAAACCAAATGTGGGCGAGCTCATGGGCGTGGACGTTGGCGTAGGCCTTGTACCGAGAGATGGGGTCCACCTTCTCGTCGAAGAGAAGGAGCTGCTCTCGGTACGTGATCAGTCCGGGATTCTCCATCGCCCCAGCGGCGAAGTCTGGAACGGCAACGATGTCCAACTTTGCGTAGGGGTAAGGCGATCCAAAGTAGGCTTCTTCTAGAGCGAGGATCTTTGCGGTTTCCCGTAAGGCTGTCTTGCCCCGCTTGGCTTTCCCCTTCGCGGCCAGGAGCCGAATTTGTAGGCTGCTCCCATCGGCCCGCTTCATATCCCACTCGGGACGGTGGAGGACATCGATTGGCCCCACTGCAAAGGCGAGCAGATAGGTAGGCAGCGGTTTGGTCTCGGCGAACTGGTGGAGGATCTTGCCTGCCCGGTCTGTCTTTTCTTCAAGTTTCGGCGTGTTGAAGAAGACTCGATCCTTCTTCGGTGCGATGACGCGCACGGTGAATGGGGTCTTGATGCCCGGTTCATCAAAGCAGGGAAAAGCCTCCCGCGCGCCGAGGGGTTCCAGCTGGGAGAAAAGGTACCAATCGTCACCTTCTTTGACCCGGTACACACCGAAGAGCGGATTGGCGAACCGTCCACTGAACCGGAGTGAGAGACTCGCCTCGCCGGCCGGGGCGACCTGGGGAAGTCGGACGGCGAGCCAGTCTTTGCCGGCTCGCTCGGTTTTCAGGGAAAGCCACTTTTTGCCGGCCTGGTGGAAGCTCGCCATTTGGATGACATGATCAAGACTGTGGAGCCAGATCACCCGGGTGGGTTCAGTAAGACGTAGGCGTATCTTTACCTGCCCACCGTAGCCCTCCTGGCTTGGGTCCACGTCCAATAAGAGATCGTAAGACAGGGGCTGAACCCCCTTGATGATCCGATCATCGCTTGGGGGCTGCAGCGCGGGCACAGGCTTCTTTGTATCTGGCGCAGGCTGGGGTGGGGCGGAAACGCAAGCGGCCACGATGGCGAGGATAAGAGCGCGTAGAAGGTGCATCCTGACTCCTGACGTGCAGGCGACTAGCACTCCGGGCCATGGGATGTCACTCGGGGGTTTACACCGGTGTCTTCCAGTTCCTATGCCCCGCTGAGCATGGACGATCTGGTCATCACCGCAGCGGGTTTGAAGCGCCGATTTGGCGCCTTGGTCGCGGTCGATGGAGTGGACCTTGCCGTCGAGCGGGGGGAATGTTTCGGCTTGCTGGGCCCCAATGGTGCGGGAAAGACCTCGATCACTCGGATGGTCCAGGCTGTGTTGCCGCGAACGGAGGGGGCACTGACTGTGCTCGGCCTCGACCCAGGTCGCCAAGGCGCGGAGATCCGCGCCCGCATCGGCGTGGTGCCCCAAGGGGACAATCTAGACCCGGACTTGAGCGCGCAGATGAATCTCCAGATTTATGCCCGCTTCTTTGGCGCCGGCGCACGGGAGGCTGAAATCCGGGCCCGAGAATTGCTGGAATTCGCTCGATTGTCTGATCGCAGTGAAGACCGGCCAGCCCAACTGAGCGGGGGGATGCGGCGACGGATCATCCTGGCCCGCGCCATGGTGAATCGGTCCGAGTTGCTCTTACTCGACGAGCCCACGACGGCCTTGGACCCCCAGGCCCGCCACCAGGTGTGGACCTGGCTCAAGGGGCTTAAGGAAGACGGGCTGAGCCTGCTGCTGACCACCCACGATATGGATGAGGCGGAGCGTCTCTGCGACCGCTTACTCGTCCTCGATCAAGGACGTGTGATCGCCGAAGGTCGGCCACCCGACCTGATTCGTCGCTACGCCAAAGAACAAGTCATCGAAGTGGATGCTGGAACCCATTGGGAAGTGCCCGAAGCGGTGCAGTGCGAAACCCACGGGGGAACCACCTATGTCTACTTCGAGCGCGCCCAACTCGGCCTGTTGACGGGGGCCCTCACGGCCGTCGGACTGCCGTATCGAGTGCGAAGTGCCAATCTGGAGGATGTGTTCCTGCGATTGACGGGTCGGGATCTACGCACATGAAGCGTTTGGCTAGGTCGTGGCGGGTCTGTCTTCGTCACCTCTACATGTGGCGGCAACACGCGGGAGCAAGTCTCGCCGGCAATGTTGCAGAGCCTCTGCTCTACCTCCTGATCCTCGGCTTTGGGATGGGCGAAATGATGGATCGGAGTGCCCTTCCTGAGGGCATGAACTACCGCCTCTTTTACGGCTCAGGACTGATCGCCTCGGTGGCCATGATGAGTGCGAGCTTCGAGAATCTGTTCGGCGCCTTTACCCGCATGATGGGCCAGCGGACTTATGAAGCGATGATCGCCACACCCATCAGCTTGTCCGAGGTACTCGTCGGTGACGCGATGTATGCTGCGATCAAGGCGAGCCTCGCGTCTTTGGCCGTTCCTGTGGTGCTGGTCGTGGTGGGGGAGCCCGTCAGCCCCATGATTCTTCTGGGCCTGCCAGCCACCGTGATTCTCGCCTTCTTCTTCGGCAGTGCGGCCCTCGTGGTGATGGCTCACAGCCCCGACTACGGGTGGTTCAATTACTACATTACCTTGGTCTTGACCCCGATGTTTCTCTTTAGCGGGGTCTTCTTTCCCCTGGAGATTTTTGGCCCCTATGCGGAAGCGGCCCGCATCGTTCCTCTGAGTATCGGCGTGGAGATTCAGCGAAGTCTTGTCTTGGGTCAGGTGCCCCCGATGCAGTCGATCATCTTAACCCTTACGCTCCTGCCAGGATTGTCCTGGCTGTTTCTGCGTTTAGCTCGGCGTAAGTTGCAACAGCGACTCATCGGTTAACCGGCCACTTTCTTGCGCGTGCAGGGGCCCGGCCGGATACTCGCTGGGAAGAGGTGTATTTTGATCGCTGGTCGTCCAACGTGGGCAGAAATCGATCTGGACGCGATCGCCCATAATCTCAAGGTGGTCAGGGACCGCTGCAAGGCCGACGTGCAGGTGCTTGGCGTCGTCAAGGCCGACGCCTACGGGCACGGTGCCGTCAGTATTGCCCATGCCTTGGCTCGGGCCGGTGTTGAGCGCCTGGGGGTGGCATCGATCGCTGAGGCTTTGGAGCTTCGCCAGGCCGGGATCACCCTGCCCATCGTGGTGCTTGCCGGGAATTATCATCGAGCGGAGCGCCTGCTCCAGCAGAACCGGCTCCAGCCAGTGATCTTCCGCCATGAGGTCCTCGATGCCCTCGAGGCTTCGATAGACCCGGGCGAGGACCCGTTGGCGGTGCACGTCAAGGTGGACACAGGGATGGGGCGCTTGGGTTGTGCACCTGAGGAACTGCCCGATCTCGTCGCTCGGATTCAACGGAGTCCGGCCTTCCAATTGGCCGGTGTGATGAGTCATTTCGCCCGAGCCGATGAGGTCGGCCAGCAAACGCGTCAGCAATTTGAAAGCTTCACCGAATGCCTGGGGCCCAGTGATTGGCAGGGGGCCGTTCGGCACTGTGCGAACTCGGCTGCCATCTTTGCTGATTCAGCCTACCACTTGGACATGGTTCGGCCCGGGCTTTGCCTCTATGGCGTCGACCCCTATGACGAGGCCAGTTCGGGGCAGCTACAACCCGTGTTGTCATGGTGGACCAGAATCAACACCATCCGAACCCTCCCGGAGGGGTCAGCCGTCGGTTATGGCGGGCGATGGGTGAGCCGCCGGCCTACCCGGCTTGGCATCTTACCTGTGGGTTATGCGGACGGCTATCCCTGGGCCGGTGAAGGTCGGGCAGAAGTCGTGATCCGCAACCGGCGGGTTCCTGTCGTTGGCGCCATTTCGATGGACATGACGGCCGTCGATTTGACCGATCTCGATGGGGTGGAGGAATTGGACCCCGTCGCGTTGTTGGGTGGTCCTAGCGACCGGGCGGTGCGGGCCGACGAACTGTGTCGCTGGAGCGGTCGGCTTGTCTATGAACTGCTGTGCAGCATCGGACCCCGGGTGACTCGAGTCTACAAAGCTGGCGGCTTGGCCCAGGTCGGCGCACCTGATTTGAGGGTGGTTCTGCCATGAAGGGTTCGGTCGAAAACCTGGGCAGCGCCGTCGTTGAGGGCATCGACCGTTTGGGGGGGATGCTTCGCCTCTGCGGTGCGACCCTGCGTCGCATGCCATCGCCACCTTATCGGGTCCGACTGATCCTCAATCAACTGGACCAGATCGGTTTCGGCAGCATTTTCATCGTTTCGCTCACCGGCTTCTTCACCGGAATGGTCTTCGCTCTCAATTCTTTGAATGCGCTGACGGAACTGCAGGCCGAAGGGATGGTCGCACCTTCGATGACCCTCGCTTTGACCCGGGAGCTCGGTCCTATTTTGACCGGGCTGCTGGTGGCTGGTCGAACCGGATCGGCCATCGCAACCGAGTTGGGTACGATGCGGGTCACCGAACAAATCGACGCCATGGAAATGATGGGTGTCGACCCAGTGAAATACCTCGTGGTCCCCCGGGCGATCGCCCTGGTGATCTGTATGCCTTTGCTCAACGCGATCTTCATCTTCACTGGCATCTATGGCTCCATCATCGCCGCTGAGCCCTTCGGCATCAACGCTGCCTTGTTCATCCAAGAGGCCCTCCGCATGGTGGATGCAAACGATGTGCTCATCGGCGTGATCAAGATGGTGGCCTTCGGACTGATGATTTCTGCCGTCGCCGCCTACGAGGGGATGAGGGCCCGCGGGGGGGCGAAAGGTGTGGGGCTGAGCGCCACACGATCCGTTGTGATCACCTCGTTAATGGTCCTCGCTTTGGACTGGATTCTGATGCTGATGCTCGCCCCGGTGATGTTAGGATTCGACCTATGATTCACGTGCAAGGGCTAGAGAAGTCTTTTGGGGACCGACCCATTCTGCTGGGGGTGGATTTGCTTTGCCGCACGGGGGAGACCACCGTGATCCTCGGTGGCAGCGGGGCCGGTAAGTCCGTGTTGATGAAGCACATGGTCGGCCTCCTGACCGGGGACAAGGGCTCCGTCGAGGTGGATGGACAGCAGGTCGGTGAATTGGATGCTGCAGGTCTGCGGGCGCTTCGAGATCGCGTCGGGATGGTCTTTCAGCAATCCGCGCTCTTCGATTCGATGACTGTGTTCGAAAACGTGGCTTTCCCCGTCACCCAAGCGGCCCGGGAAAAGTTAAGCCCGAGCGAACTTGCCGAGCGCGTTCATGAATCTCTGGCCCTCTTTGATCTCCATGATGTCGATGACCTGACTCCGGCTGAATTGTCCGGCGGTATGCGCAAGCGCGTTGCCCTCGCGCGGGCAATAATTCGCCGGCCGGGTATCGTCCTCTATGATGAGCTCACCACTGGGCTCGATCCCGTGACGACAAGGCAGGTGGACAGCATGATCCAAACGGCACGACAGAAGTTGGGTGTGACCAGCGTGGTGATCAGTCACGACATCGGCTCAGCCTTCCGCGTGGCGGACCAGATTGCCTTTCTGCACGAGGGCCGGATTCTCGCCCACGGCCGTCCGGAGGAGATGCGGCGATCGGAGCAGCCTGAACTGAAGGAATTCCTCAGTAGCTGGGAGCCAGCATGAGCAATCTGCGAGTCGGACTTCTGTTTTTGTTTGGGCTGGGCTCCCTCGGGAGCTTCAAAGTCTACTTGGATACGGCCGACGTTGCGCCCGATAGTGAGTACCGTGTCCACGCCATTTTCGATGATGCGTCCGGTCTCACGATGAGTTCACGGGTCCGCATCGCGGGTATCGATGTGGGTCATATCGAAACCATTGAATTGGCCGGTGCCAAGGCTCGGCTCACCCTTCGGCTTCGGTCCGATGTGGACTTGTTCGAGGATGCCCAAGCGGGCAAACGACCCGAAGGCATTTTGGGGACCAATAACGTGGAACTGGTGCCCGGTACACCAACGGCTGCCCGCCTTCAAAATGGCGCTGAGATCAAGCGAGTGAACAACAAGGATCCGATCACGGAGGTGACGGAAACGCTCAGCGAGACGGCGAAGCAGATTAAAGAGGTTTCCGATGAAATTCTTCTCGTCGCTAAGAGCCTCCGCCAATTCATTTCACCGGAGTCATCAAAGGATGAGCCACCGCTGACGAAGTTTACCCGTGTGCTCACCGAGCAAGTGATGGCCCTTTCGGGGACTGCGGACCAACTCATGCGGCGCATCGATGGTGTACTTGATGCGAACAGCGGTGATCTGCGCACCACGATCGTTGCCCTGAAAAGGTTGTCCGACCAGTTGGACCAACTCACCGGCGACGAAACACGGGTGCCCTTGCAAGCGATGTTGCGTAATCTCAACCAGGCCACGGCCGGATTGAACCGAGTTTTGAGCGAGGTGGAGACCTTAGCGGGCACCGGGAATGCGGAAGCGAAGGGGCTTGCGACCACGCTGAGGCGCACGGTCGACAGCCTCGCCGAGGCCTCGGTTCAGGTGCAAAAGACAGCCGCGGCAGCCAGCTCCGGTAAAGGCCCAGTTGGGCGATTGCTAAGCGACGAAGCCTTGGGCGAGAAACTGGACGACGCCGTGTCTGGATTGAGCGAGCTTGTCGCAAGCTACGACCGCCTACAGACCCACGTGGAGTTAGGCGGCGGCATGCGGATGGCCCAAGCGGGCGCTAAACCGGGGGGCAGAGCCGGGCTTCGGCTCAATCTGCTGACCCGCAAGAACAAAGGCTACGTCCTTGGACTGAACTCGGACAACCGGGTCTCACCGCAGGTCGATGTCATCGATGGCGTGTCTCAACGTTCTGTTGAGGACAGTTACCGTCTGACAGCGCTCTTCTGGCAGCGCTTTGGCCCGGTCGGACTCAAGGGCGGGCTGATCGACGGGCGTGGCGGGGTGGGCCTGGAAGGCTATGCCCTCAAGGACCGTGTTCGCCTGAGTGTGGATGCTTACGATTTTGAGCGCAGCCTCGAAGGCGGCGAGCAGGTCCCCCGGCATCGAGCCAATCTCGATATGGCGGTCCACCCCAATCTCTTCGTGAGACTGGGCGTCGACGACCCATTTTTGGATGAGCGGGCCTACTTCCTCGGCGCCGGTGTGCGCTTTCTGGACCCAGACCTGAAGCGAGTGATGGCGGTGGCCCCCAGCCCTTGATGATGACTGGACCAAGGATGACGAATCCGAAGGTTTGACCTCGAATCGCTCTCGCGCGACCATCGCCCGTCAGGTGAGTTGGAGGCCAAGTGAAACGTGCATGCTTAGTCATCGCCTCGGTGATCGTTTTAAGTGCTGGTAGTTGTGACAATGAGTGCATTGGTCCCGACTGCGTGGACGCACCACCCCCTGAAGCCGGCCCCGTCGACACGGCGACGGACTGGTGTGACGTACGGGATGACCTTTTTCCTAGTTGTACCAGCGCTGGTTGTCACGGCGCCAACGGCTTAGATCCTGTGTTGAGTGGTGATGATGAGGCTGTCTACGCTGCGTTACTGCAAAACGGCAGTTCGGGTTCACCCTATGTGGTGCCCGGTAGCCCGGAGTCTAGTTACCTGTGGCGGAAGGTCGAGGGGACGCACCTGGAGACTGGCGTCGGTGGCTCGGGAAGTCAGATGCCGATCGGTGGCTTCGAGGATGTCTTCGAAGCGGACGATGAGCTCGCATTGCGTGTGAAGCTCAGGGATTGGATCGCGAATGGCGCGGGGACTTCGTGCGGTGGCGGGGGTGACGCCGGTCCTGCACCGGATGCAGGCCCTGCCCCGGATGCAGGGGCCGCTGACGATGCCGGATCACCGGTTGATACGGGGCCTGCCGCCGTCTGCGGTGATGGCGAGGTGACTGGCGATGAGGCCTGCGACGATGGCAATGATCAGGACGGCGATGGCTGTGAGAGCGACTGCACCCTGACGCCATCGCCCTACTGTGCCATCGTGGGCCGGCTTGGGGCGTGCACGGGATGCCATGGTCGTTCCGGGGGCTTCACTCTTGGCAATGACCTCCAGGCTTGGGCCAGCAATACGGTCAATCAACCCAGCTCCAACAATCGGGGTGATGGCATGAACTACATTACGCCGGGCAATAAGGAGCAGAGCTTCTTGTGGCTCAAGGTCGCGAATCGTCAGGGTGAGGCCGGTGGGATGAGCCCTGGTGGTGTGATGCCGCAAAACAACGCGTGGCCTGCATCCGCGGTCGAACTGCTGGGTCAATGGATCGACGCTGACCTTCCCACCCCCGAAAACTGCCCCTAGGAGTTAGGCCGTGATGCATCGACTTCTCTACAGTTTAGCGATCCTTCTCCTGGCCTTGCCGGCTGCGGCGGGCAATGATCTGTCCGGCGTCGACGAAGCCTGCCATGGGGAGCTCGAGGATTACCCCGTCCCTCTCGGAGCCGACAAAGAGGAGTTCAACCGGATTCAAGAGGCAAAAATGCTCAACCATCCGGCCCTCTACATGATGCTGAGCGGTGTGGGTGCCCCCTTCTCGAAGGGCGGTCGCATCAGCCTGGAGCTGGCCCAGGTCCCGGCCCTCGGCTGTATGGATCGGACCGTGGTGTTCCCGAACAAGTTGAAAACCGAAGACACCAACAAGCTACCCGTCCTCCCGAGGCCCCGTCTGACCGTCGCCTTGCCAGAACTTGCGGGCGTGAACGGCAGCTTGACGGTGGCCTACTTGCCGCCGGTCAAAATGGGCACCACCTCGGCCCATGCTGTGGGTCTGAGTCTGGCATTGCACACGCGGCTGGCGACGGACCTGGATTTGGGCATTCGCTTTCAGGGGCTCACGGGTCGAATCGTTGACGACATTGCGGCGAACACGGACCCCAATGGCCCAGTCTATCTCGACTTCTACAGTCCGGGCGTGATCGGCTTGGGCGTGGCTGCGGGCTATGACCTCAAGTCGCTGGCGCCCGGTTCGGCCCTCTATGCCGAGGCCGACTATGTGAATGTGGGGACCTTCTTCGCGGTGGGCGATGACGGCAAGGTCGTCAACAACCGATTCCCATTCTTGGGCCTCGCCTACTCATTGGGGGCCCAAACGGTGCACAAAGGAATCGACCTTGGGCTCGGCTGGCATCATGCCCCGGGGTCAACCTACAGGGGGATCCGGGCTCGCCTGGGTTACCGCTGGGACTGAAAGCGCCGACTGTAGCCCTTTGATGAGGCCCATGAGCACCAGCACATCGAGAAACAGGAACCCATCCCAATAGGCTCCGGCCATGATGCGGAGGGTCACTCGACCCACGAGCCAAGCGGCCAAGCCTAAGATCGCTGGCTCAACGGCCCGCCAGCGGGTGCCCACGAGCATGAAGATGTAGAACAGCGCACCACCGATGTAGAGTTGGAGGCTGAGGGTGAGGACCTTCTTACGGGTCTCCAGCTCTTCTGCGGCGAGGGGGGGCGCAGCTTCCTGTAGCGGCGAGGACGCCCCGGAAACCAAACTGCCGAGTTCCATATAGGAGGCGATGGCACCGAGGCAGAGAAAGAAGCCGGCCACGGCGAGCGCACGCCGGGTAATGGTGACGCCCTGGTCATGGCGCAGATGGTAAGCGCGCTCCTCCGTCATTTTTCGCTCCCAAAGTGAGCCACGAGGGGTTCATAGGGCTGGGGAACAGCTAGAGATTCGCCCATTCCCCCCACCGCTTCGACGACCACATCCAAGAGACCGCCAATGGGATCATCACCGTTTTTGCCGTGGGCTGGGGGATCCGTTTGGGCGTTAAGGGAGACGCGCCACCGCTCGCCGGGGCAGGGGGAATCGGCCAGATCCGCCAGGGGCAGGCTGACAAAGTGAAAACCGCTGCTGATCTGATCGGGGCCTGCAGCGAGTAACTCAGCTAGATTCTGCAGGCAGGGGGCGAGGGAGAGCCCGTGGCAGAGCGTTTGCCAGTCGAGTTCTGGCGGCTTCTTAAAGACGCTGAGCATCAGTCGGTGCAATTCGACGCCGCCGAAGGGCTGCCACGTTCGTGCCACTGGAAAGGTCTTCAAGCCCCGGTTTCGCCAACTCTGCGCGTTGACCGTGAGCCGCAGGTCGATGCTGGGCATCACGTACCTGGGTCGGCCAGATTGCAGGAGGACCTGGAGTCCCACCCGGCATGAAAGGGGCGGTTGGCCCTCGGGGATCCACAAGGCATCCAAGCTGCGGGGATTGAGCCAGTCTGAGTCTGGCTCATTCATCGGGACGGGGACCAATTGGGCCCCATCTAAAACCCACTGGGGCCAATCCTCAGCCAGGTGGAAGGGGAGTGCCTCTTCCTGCACCCGGCCGGTCAGAATGCGAATGAGTGGTACGGTCATTGAAGCCCAGCGCTCGAGGTGAACAGGCTCAACCCATCCCAGTCTTCAAGCCCCATCGAGGTCACAAGGTCCTGCCACAACTGTTCCCTGGGCCCGCCGAGGGCCCACTGACCCCGGGCGCTCAACGAGGTTGCGAGCCACGCGCCGTCCTCTATCTCCGATTCCAACTGACCGCCGTGCCAGCCCGCGTAGCCGAGAACGATCCAAAACGGCTGCTCTGCAGCCTGGCAGAGTTCAGCCAAGGTCTCCCGGCGGCTACTGACCATCAAGCCGTCACCGGCCTCCATCGTTTCTTCACCGGTGAGGCCCGGCCCATGAAGGAGAAAGGCTCGCTCCGGTTGCACGGGCCCCCCTGAGAGGAGGCCGGGCATGATCAGGGGCTCATCGATGTCGAGCAACTGGAGAATGGATTGGGGCCCGATCGCATCGGTCTCGTGATTTAGGACCAGGCCGAAGGCGCCGTCGTCATCGTGGCTGAGCAGGAGAATGACCGTCTCGCCGAAGTAACTCCCACTGAGTTTCGGCGTGGCGAGCAGGAATCCCGGTGCAAGGCTCACTCTTCCTCCAGCAGGCCGACGATTTCGACCGTCACCTCAAGGGTGCTGTCGGGAGGGATCAGGCCAGGAACGCCGGTCGCGCCATAAGCGAGCTTCGGGGGGATCGTGAGCACGCGTTTTTCGCCCAAACTCATGTCCATCACGCCCTCTTCCATGCCGCGGTTGAGTTGGCTACGACCCACCGGAAACGTCAGCGGGCTCTTCCCCTTCGTTGAGTCGTAGACAGCGCCATCTTTGATCTTCGCTTCGTAGTGAATTGAAATCTGTTGGCCCGGTTTGGGCCGATCGCCAGTTCCAGAGCGGATCATTTGCCACTGAAGCCCTGACTTTGAGCGATGGATTCCTTTGATCAAAGGCTGTGTGGCGCCAGGATCCGGGCTGTTGTCTGCACCGAATCGACCACCAGGCGCTGACTGAGGGTCCAACTGAGTCGGGGAGGACTTTGTCAGAGATGGGTTCGGGTTGGCTGTACCCTTGGATGAGACGGAATCACTCTGGCTTTGGTTGCAGCCCTGCACCAATCCAAAGCAAACGAAAAAGCAGCCAAAAAGGAGGGGGCGCATCATTTGGCTCCAGGGTCGACTCCCGACCGCAAGTTGACGATGCCAAAGCTAGCATTTTCTGCAACATCCGTCAGGGGGGCAGCCCCCTTTTGAGGACAGGCCCATGTGTAGTCGACCGGCGGTCTCGAAAACCCTTTCTGTCTACGGCACGAGTATCTTCGCCGAGATGAGCGCTCTTGCCCTTGAACACGAAGCCATCAACTTAGGTCAGGGATTTCCTGATTTTGAGGGTCCGGAGTTCATCAAAGCGGCGGCAGTCGAGGCGATCCATGGTGGGGCCAACCAATATGCTCGTTCCCAAGGCCAGCCTGAACTCTGTGCGGCTGTCGTGCAAAAAGTGCAGGCCCAGTACGCCTTGTCCCGGGACCCAGCGAGCGAAGTCGGTGTCTATTCCGGTGCGACGGAGGGGCTTGCTGCTGGTCTCCTCGGCATGTTGGAGCCCGGCGACGAAGTGGTGACCTTCGAGCCGGTCTACGACAGCTACATTCCCTTGATGCGTCTGGTGGGTGCGGTGCCGCGAGTGGCCACACTCCGTTGGCCTGATTTTCGGATGGATCTCGATGAGGTTCGGTCTCTGTTTAACGACAAGACTCGACTCCTTTTGCTCAACACACCCCACAATCCGACAGGGACGGTCTTCAGCCGGCAGGAGTTGGAGCAACTCGCCGAACTCTGCCGTACTCACGATGTCTTGGTCTTGACCGATGAAGTCTACGAACACCTCACCTTTGATGGGGCAGAGCATATCCCGATGGCGACCTTGCCGGGGATGGCCGGTCGGGTCCTGAGCCTAAGTTCCACCGGCAAAACCTTTAGTATGACCGGTTGGAAGATCGGCTATGCCCATGGGGCAGCGGATCTGGTTGCCGCTGCCCAGGCTGCCCATCAGTTCCTCACCTTCGCCACCGCCAAGCCCTTTCAACTGGCGATGGCGAAAGCCCTGGCTGTCGGGCCGTCCTTCTACGAGGAGTTTCGGGCTGATTACACCGCCCGCCGAACGGTCTTGTTGGAGGGACTATCTGCTGCAGGCCTACCGGTTTGCCGACCCCAGGGGACCTACTTTGCCATGGCCAATATTGGGGCTCTCGACTTCGAGAATGACCGGCACTTCGCTTATTGGCTCACCGAGAACTTAGGCGTGACCTGCATCCCAGCGAGCTCCTTCTATGTGAAACACGAAGAGCAGAAGTTGGTTCGCTTCGCCTTTTGTAAAGCCGTTGACACCCTCAAAGCAGCCATGGACCGGCTGCAGCCCTTGGCGAACTTAGGCCAACTTTAGCGGCGAATGACCCGTTCGTGGTTTTGGCTGCCATTTTGGTCAAAGAAGAGGAGTCGAAGTTCGTTTCGGGTGGCTTCGATCAGGAGAAAGCCTTCCTCATCGGATTGGTAGTAGGCTGGGTTGCGATCCACGAGATCGGTGGTCTTCGCACCAGCGCCACTGACGAGAAACTCCGTGCCACAGGTCGCGTGCAGATCCTGGCGGCTGTGATCGTGACCGGCCAGGTACACGTCCACACGACCGCAGATGTGGTCATCGAAGAAGTCTTTCACTGCCTCGCCAGCAACGATGGGGAGGGGGAAGGGGAACCGGCCTGTGTCGTAGCGCCCTGCGTTGCCGTGGGGCCCATTGGAGATGTAGGGGTGATGACCGAAGGCGAAGGTCCAGGTATCCGCCGGTGCCCCTGCTAACCACCCCGGCAGGTCTCGGGCCTGGTCATCGCCCCGAGAGAAGAAGATGTCGGTGGTATTGAGCGCCACCAGCCAGACTGGGCTTTGGGCCGGGGGAATCCCCACCTCGTTTAAATCCACCACGTAGTATTCCGACGGCATGATCCACTGTTCGTTCCGCTCGCTGTACTCGATTTGATAGGTCGCTTTGTTGAAGTCCAGATCAAGACCCAGGCCTTCGCCACCGAGGTCGTGGTTGCCCAAGGAGGCAAAGAAGCGAAAGTTCAGATGACCGTAGGGTTCGGCAAAATGAGTGCGGAAGACGTCATCGTCGGCCGAATCTGCACCGCTGTTGTAGATGTTGTCGCCCAGCAGGACACCGAAGTCACAGCCACCGCGATCCTCGCAGATCTCCCCGATGGCTTGGCCTACAGCACGCTGGGTCTCGGAGCCGGTTCCCGTGTCACCGATTGCGATGAAGCGAACCACCCGTTCCACTGGGGGGGCGCCGGCGTCCGGGCTTGGACTGGGGCCAGTATCTTGGCCCGCGTCCTCTGCCTCGCCTGCATCTGGTGGCGATTGCCCACTGTCCGAACGGGGTGGCAGGGCCGCGTCCCGGCCGGGTACCGGGCCCGTGTCGAGGCGGGTGGCTGCCCCGGCATCCGAGCCGTTGGGCGGCGTGGGCTGATCGGTCGGGCAGCCGGCGATCAAGAACAAGCAGAAGGTAAGGTGGCGGGCCATCGAACGCTCCAGACCGTCCCGTTGTAAGGGCTGGGGCCGGCAAGCGCCATAGAAAGATGACTGGGCCCCTAAATGGGGGCGCGGGCATCGGGGCCATGAATGCGATGTCGTAGCCTGCGCCAGAATCTCTCCAACGCGGCGTCCTCCTTCGACTGCTGGCTTAAGGCTGCAGCACAGTGGGGCTGCTGAAACCGGCAAGGCAGGATTTGCACCGGGATCTGTGCTTGCCCGTAGGCCTTCGCCAAGGTCGCAGCAACATAGAGGGTTTCGATCCCGTCGTCCCCGATTGGAAGGCAACCGACCGTGGCACAGCCCCCGTGGATGAAGATATCGCCTCCTGGGTTTTGGTCGCCACGACGGGCCCGGTCGGCTTCATTGGGATAATTGATGCCCAGGGAAAGGTGGAAGCGGCTTGCGGGGTTGAAGCGGTCGATGAAATACAGCCCCTCGGGGACCTGAAGGTCGCCCTCGACGCGTTTCGGGCCGAGCACGCCACTGGCGGCGCAAATGGGAAAGACGCCGACGAGGAGGGATCGGGCTCCAGGTTCTTTCGCCGCGGCGTAGAGTTCCAGCTCCCCTTCGTACTTGTAGGCCCGGAGCAGGAGATCTCGGGGCGGCCACACCGCACCTCGGTGTAGAAAGGCCGATTTCAGGCGATCCTGCTGGCGCGCAAAAGCCAGGCGTACCCGGGGAAAGCGACCTTGCGCTCGCAAGAACTCGGGTTTTGGCACGAGATGTTGGTGGGGCGTCGACTGGGCCCTTGAAGGCTCAAGCCCGGAGACCGGCGCCAGGTGGAGGGCGAGGGCTGCGATCGAAAGCCCGAAGGAGATGACGGTGACGGGATGCATGGGCTGAACTCCAGTGGCGTGAGAGGAGTTCCAGAGTTTCAGGCCCGATTTCAGCTTGGGTCAGTCATATTCAAGAAACATGTAAGAAGAATTTCAGGGCATGGTTGCCCAGGTGAAAGCAGAGCAATGTCCCCGCTGGCTCAGCCTACCTTGCACGCAAAAGTTGGCGGCGGTAATGGCCCCAGCGCATCATCGTAATCTTCATAGGGGAGCCCTCATGCTAAAAACCCAGTTGTACCGCGGCCGACAGATGGCTGTGAAGTCCATGGTTGTCGAAGTTCAGGAGACCGAAAGTTATTATCCGACGCGGCGTTATCGTTTCACCGATTTCAGTATCGAGGACACGAACTCAGGCCAAACGCTCCTGTCTTGTGGTGACCTGGCCTTGGGAAGTCGGTCGGTCCGTTGGGACTCTTGGACCGCTTGGGATGACTGTGGCTTCTTCGCGCTGCTAGGCGACTTCATTCTCTATTACGTGACCGCCCCCGCCATGATGGACTCCTCGGACGGCACATGCGACTTGAAGGCGATCTACTTGGTCGATGCGGCTGAATTTCAGCCGGACGCTGAGGAGATCACTGCCTCCATGCACCTGCTGCACGACTTCGAAGACGATGGCGAAAAAGAGGTCCATCTGGGCGGGGAATTCATCTCGCTCAATCACTGGACGATGCACGCGAATGCGGGGTCGGCCGGCTTCAGCGAGGTTCCTTCGGCCGGAACCCATGCGCCAGGTGGTGGCGAGATCCCCTTTGATCTCGCCCAATGTGCTGCCTGTGGTGGCGCAGCCCTCGTGAAGATCAAAGGGAGCAAAAGGTGGCTTGTACCCCATGCCGACGGCCCAGCAGCCGCATTGGCGAGGGTGCTCGAAACCGATCCTGCTGCGGATTGGTCGGCGCTGAGCGCTCACCTTGAAAATGCCTCGGCCACCGAACGGGACCGCGTGCGGGCTCATTTCCTCGCCTTGGGTGATGGGACGCTCTCTGCCCAAGTGACCGAAGCCCTGGGCGCTGGGGAAGCCTCTGGCGAATAGCTGGTCGTCGGCGTGGCGAGACCTCCACGGCGTTGCCCGCCCGAGTGGCTGATCGAAGCGGGATGCTTTGTCCCCGTGAACTTCGATTTGACTCGGCGCAGCGCTGTGCTCGACCGAGTCATCTCTTTGTTGCAGGCCATTCCATTTGATGAGCGCTGTCGCGTCTATCTGCGGGGCGGGATTTTAGAAGAGTGCGTGCCCCATCCCCAGGCCGATGTGGATCTGGTGGTGGTGGGCCCTCGGGCGAAAAGCACCGATGCAGTCGAAGCGATTTCTGAACGGCTCGCAGCGTTGGGTCGGCCCATCGAGGCCGTTCCCATCGAAGAAGGGGGCCTCCGAAGAGTCGCTCAACTGCGCATGCTGATTCAGTGTCGTTCGCTGCAACTCCACGGTGACCCCTTGAGCCTACCGCCCCTGGCGGTGAACGATGCGCTGATCGATGGCTTGTGGCGGGTCTATTCGCCAACGCTCCTTGCTTCGACTTTGGAGGGGCACTTGCGCCATCGCCTGGTGAGCCTCAAGTATCTGTTGCGAGCGGTCGGTATCCTGGGGCTCTCGGAGGGGCGTTACTCCCGGGATCTCAGGACGTGCCTCGCCTGGAGTCAACGGTATGTACCGGCGAGTTTTGGGGTGCTGGCGCAAGGGTTTGAGGACCTGGACCTGGACCGTCCAGCACCGCTTGATATCGGCCCAGTCATCCGGGAATTAGAAGCCGCTCGCTCCCGTCTGTTGCCCGCTGGCCCGCCGTCCCACCGTTGAAATTACGATGACAGGAGGCGGCTGGCCATTCTCTGTCCTTGACCGGAGGGGCCCGGTTGCGCAGTGAGTTCACCGCTCAGGAGAAGGAATTATGCAGGAAGTTGTGATCGTCGCTGCGGCTCGGACGCCCATGGGCTCCTTTCAAGGGGCGCTGGCCAAGGTCCCCGCACCGGAATTGGGGAGCGTCGCCATTCGGGCCTGCTTGGCCCGTTCTGGGGTGGCACCGGATCAAGTGGATGAAGTCTATATGGGGATGGTGTTGCCCGCAGGTGTGGGGCAAGCCCCCGCGCGCCAGGCGAGCCTCGGCGCTGAGATCCCTCGCTCCGTCCCCTGCACCACGGTGAACAAGGTCTGTGGCTCAGGCCTGAAGACGATCATGTTGGGTGCCAGCTCCATCGCGGCCGGCGAGAACGAGGTGGTGGTCGCCGGCGGCATGGAGAACATGTCCCTGGTGCCCTATCTGCTGCCGAAGGCTCGGGACGGCTACCGCATGGGCAACGGTCAGTTGGTCGATGGCATGGTTCACGACGGCCTGTGGGATCCTTACAACGATTTCCATATGGGCAACGCCGGTGAACTCTGCGCGCGGGAATGCGATATCTCCCGGGAGCGCCAAGATGCTTTCGCCGCCGAGAGCTATCGCCGGGCCCAGGCCGCGGTCGAGGCGGGGGCCTTTAACGAAGAGATCGCCCCAGTCACCCTCCGCAGCCGTAAGGGTGAGAGCATCGTCGATACGGACGAAGAGCCCGGGCGCGGTCGGATCGACAAGCTCGGCGCTTTGCGGCCCGCCTTTCAACGGGAGGGCGGCACGGTCACGGCCGGCAATGCATCGACCCTCAACGACGGGGCTGCCGCCGTGATCCTCGCCTCGCGGGCGCGGGCTGAAGAAGAGGGCTGGAAGATTCTCGCCACCGTGACGGGGCAAGGGGGCTTCGCTCACGACCCAGAATGGTTCACCACCGCGCCTGAGGGCGCGGTCCGAGCCGCTTGTGCCAGAGCGGGCCTTGAGCCCACCGAGGTCGATCTCCACGAGATCAATGAGGCGTTCTCCCTCGTGGCGCTGGTGAACATGGACAAACTGGGCCTGGGTCACGAGCGGGTGAACGTGCGCGGTGGTGCCGTGGCCTTGGGTCATCCCATCGGTTGTTCCGGAGCTCGTTTGATCGTGACCTTGCTCCATGCCTTGAAAGACGAAGGTAAATCCACGGGCTGTGCCAGTCTGTGCATCGGCGGCGGCGAAGCGGTCGCCATGGTGGTCAAGAGAGAGGAGCAGTGGACATGAGTATCGACACACTCGGCGTCGTGGGCGCCGGTCAGATGGGGGCAGGCATCGCCCAAGTCGCAGCGAGCGTTGGACTCAACGTGATGTGCAGCGACATTAGCCAAGAAGCCTGTGACCGAGGTCGGGCGGCCATCGCCAAGAGCCTCGGGCGCTTGGTCAAAAAGGAGCGAATGAGCCAGGAGGACGCGGATGCTGCCCTGGCCCGAGTTCGATTCTCGACGGAACTCGCCGTCATGGCGGATGCAGATTTCGTGGTGGAAGCCGCTACAGAAAACGAGGGCTTGAAGGCGAAGATTTTCGCCGATCTCGATGGCATCTGTGCCCCCGGTGTGATCCTTGCGAGTAACACCAGCTCCATCAGCATCACCCGCATCGGTGCTGCAACGCGCCGGCCCGAGAAGGTCGTGGGTATGCACTTTATGAACCCGGTCCCCATCATGAAGTTGGTGGAGTTGATCTCGGGGATTGCCACCAGCGAGGAGACGGCGGCAACGACCCAGGCCCTGGCTGAGCGCTTGGGGAAAACGGTCAGTCACTCCAAGGACTATCCCGGCTTCGTCGTGAACCGGATCCTTATGCCGATGATCAATGAGGCCTTCTACGCCTTGTACGAGGGCATCGGCAGCGCTGAAGACATCGACACGGGCATGACCCTTGGGACCAACCAGCCCATGGGGCCTTTGACCCTCGCCGACTTTATCGGCCTCGACACCTGCCTCGCCATCATGCGGGTCCTCCATGAGGGCCTCGGCGATGCCAAGTACCGGCCCTGCCCCTTGCTGATTCAGTACGTGGACGCGGGGTGGTACGGCCGCAAGAGCGGTCGGGGCGTCTACGACTACTCGGAGGCCTGAGCCATGACAGTGGATTTGCAGATCGACGGCGCCGTTGCCACCCTGACCATCAACCGGCCCGAAGCCATGAATGCCCTCAACGCCGAGGTCCTCTCGGCTTTGGATCAGCACATTCGTCGGGTGGACGAGGACGCCTCGATTCGGGTGGCGGTCCTGACCGGCGCCGGTGGGAAGGCTTTTGTGGCTGGCGCGGACATTAAGGCGATGCAGGGGATGAAGCCGGAAACCGCCCGATCCTTCAGCGAACTGGGGCATCGGGTTTTTGCTCGCATGGAATCCAGCGGGACCGTCTTCATCGCTGCCGTCGAAGGCTATTGCTTGGGCGGGGGCTGCGAGTTGGCCCTCGCTTGCGATTGGATCAACGCCAGTGGGAAATCCACCTTTGGCCAGCCCGAGGTGAACTTGGGTCTGGTGCCGGGCTTCGGCGGCACCATTCGCCTGGCCCGCAAGGTGGGCCAGGCTCGGGCGCTGCAATATTGTAGCACTGCCGAGTTCGTTCGCGGTGAAGAGGCGCTGCGCGTTGGGCTGGTCAATGCCCTGTACGAGCCCGGTGAAGTGCTGACGAAGACCCAGGAGCAGGCTCAGGGCATTGCGAGCAAGGGGCCCCTCGCTGTGGCCAACTGTAAGCGCTTGATTCGGGCGGGTCTGGATTTACCCCAAGAGCGGGGCAACGCCATGGAGCAACAGGCCTTTGGCCTGATGTTCGGCACGGCCGATGGGCAAGAAGGCATGAACGCCTATGCCGAAAAGCGCGCTGCGGAGTTCAAAGGTGAGTAAGCCAGAGCTCCCCTGTCTCGATGAAGGGCAGGATGGTGGTCTATCGGAAGCGCTGGCATCGAGTCGGGAGCGGGCTGGCCTTGCCCAAGCGGTGGTGCGCCGTTCGGAGACCGCAAAACAGGATGTGGACGAGGAATTGGTCGCCGTGCCGAAAGGGCAGGATTTGCTGCGGTTGGAGCGGCAGTTGGTGAACTTTCAAGCCGACTTCATGGACGTGTTACGCCGTTTACAAGATGTCGAAGTGGCCGTCCGTAGCCTTCGGGCTGAACTCCAGGCCGATCGGGATCGTTCGGTCGCTGGCGAGGACGCGGCAAGATAGTCCGCTTGCGCCCACCAGGTTTTGGGGCAGAGTAACCCCCGTGTGAATGTGGGCCCTCCTCGGGCGTATCAGCCCTGCCCTCGGAAAGGGGAAATGATGATCCGAACTGCGCTATGTATTTTGGCGATGACCGGTGTCGCTGGCTGTGAGAGCAGTATTGCAGGCAACGAGGGCCAACTTCGTTTTGCCTATGACAGTGACGACGACGTCTTCAATTTCAATAAGCCGATTGCCGTCGGGGCTGCGCTTGATCTGCGGGTTGCCGACTTCGCGGACCAACTCGATGCGGTGGTGGTCGCCGCCTCGACCAAAGATACCGACGTTCTTGAGGTCCTTGAGTTCTCAGGCAATACGGTCACGTTGATCGGTACGGGCAAGGGAAGCACGTTGGTGAAAGTGTCGGCCAACGACCACCGGGGCATTGAGTTGGACGACTCGGTCAACATGATGGCCCGCCAGGTCGAGGTCTTGAGAATGAACCACACGTGTACCGATGATGTGGAGGGGCACTACCTCGCAGGTCAGCGAATTGTGGTGCCTTTCGAGCTGGAACTCAACAGCGGCAATCCGCTCATCGGCTATGGGTTCTATCCGGTCACCGACGAGCCAGCGGGGCGAATCTCCATCGATCGAAGCCGCAACCAGCAGGAGTTCATGACCATCGATACGGGCTCAAGAACGGGGACCGTCTCCCTGCTGTCGGATGTGGACGCGACTCGGCTCGATGTCACCGTTGTACGGGAGTCTGACATCGATGGGGCCACCTTACCCTTTGGCGCACCCAGCAGCATTCGGGCCGGGACTTCGGCCTTCCTGTGGGTCCTGCCAACGGCCAATGTCAGGCCGATTTGTCAGGCGATCACCCGCAAGTCGGCCGAGAGTCTCACCCCCGACGTGTGTACGGTCATGGATGCAGAAGGCCTGTCCGATGAGGAAGGTGGCGGGCGCCACGAGTCGGGCTGGATCGAAGTCGAAGGGCACCAGAGCGGGACCTGTCAGTACCGTGTCAGCTACCCCGCTTCGGGGGCAGAAACCGATCTGACGGTACAAATCCGCTAGTCCAAGGGCTGGGCTATCGGACGATTGCCGGGCCAGTCATCGCCGTCGTAGATTTTCGCTCCAAGCTCCGTTAATTCCCTGCTCCGCAGGGAGGCGCGAGTGGACTTTAATCTCGACGAGACCCAGGAGATGTTCCGGGAGGCTTGCGCCCAACTGGCCGACACCCAGCTCGCACCCAATGCGGGTGATTGGGATCAGCGACACGAGTACCCGGCCGAGGCGGTCGCCCAGATGGCCGAGCTCGGGCTTATGGGCGTCGCAGTGCCCGAGGCGGACGGCGGCAGCGGTGCTGACAACGTCGCCTATGTGATCGCCATGGAGGAGATCAGTCGGGGCTGTGCCAGTTGCGGCGTCATCATGTCGGTGAACAACTCCCTCTACTGTGACCCGGTGCGGCGCTACGCCACCGAGGCTCAAAAAGCCGAATGGCTGGTCCCTTATGCCAGTGGCGAAAAGCTCGGCGCCTTTGGTTTGACCGAGCCTGGCAACGGTTCGGATGCTGCAGGCATGCGTACCGTTGCTCATCTCGAGGGCGATGAATGGGTCCTTAATGGAACGAAAGCCTGGATTACCAACGCCTACGAAGCCGACGGTTTCATCGTCTTTGCGACCTCCGATCGAGGGGCCGGTCATCGGGGGGTGAGTGCCTTTCTCGTGCCGGCGGGCCAGCCGGGATTTAGTCTGGGTAAGAAGGAAGACAAACTGGGGATTCGGGCCAGTTCCACGGCCCAGTTGATTTTTGAAAACTGCCGGGTCCCGAGGGGGAACCTGCTCGGTGAGCCGGGTGATGGCTTTAAGGTTGCCTTGAGTACTCTTGATGGTGGGCGAATCGGGATTGCGGCCCAGGCGCTCGGAATCGCCCGAGCCGCGTACGAGGCGGCCCTCGCCTATGCGAAAGAGCGGGAGGCCTTCGGTCGTCCCATCTCTCGTTTCCAGTCGATCCAATGGAAGCTGGCTGACATGGCGACCCGGATCGATGCGGCCCGCCTCCTCACCCACAAGGCGGCCAGTCGCAAGGACCGAGGCCTCCCATATGGCAAGTACAGCGCCATGGCCAAGCTCTACGCCAGCGAGACGGCGATGTGGGTGACCACCCAAGCGATTCAGGTGTTCGGTGGCAATGGCTACGTCACCGAGTATCCGGTCGAACGTCACTTTCGGGATGCGAAGATCACTGAAATCTATGAGGGGACCTCGGAGATTCAGCGCATTGTCGTCGCTCGAGACGTGATGGGGGAGCACGCGAACTGATGGACTTCCAACTCACTGAAGAACAGCAGACGATCGAGGACCACGCGCGGGAGTTTGCCCAGCGGGTGATCGCACCGGGGGCTGCTCACCGGGATGAGACATCGAGCTTTGATCGGCAGCTGTTGAGCGATCTAGCGGAGAATGGGTTTCTCGGGATGTTGGTTCCGGAGACCTACGGGGGTGTGGCGATGGGCTACACCAACTATGTCTTGGTGAACCGGCAGTTAGCCACCGCCTGTGCGTCGACCGCGGTGATCACCGGTGTTTGCAATCTGACCGCCAGCGCCGTCGATCAGTTTGGCTCCGAAGCTCTGAAAGCGGAGGTGCTGCCCGAGATCTGCGCGGCCAAAGACAATCTAGCTGCCGCATTTTGTTTGAGTGAACCCCACTGCGGCAGTGATGCCGCGGCCTTGAAGGCAAGCGCTCGGCGGGAGGGCGATGATTACGTCCTCAATGGCACCAAGCAATGGATCACCAACGGCGCGATGAGCGGCTGGTATTTGGTGATGGCCCGGACAGGTCCTGGCGCCGGTGGGATCAGCGCGTTCATGGTCCCCGCAGGGACCCCCGGCCTGGTGATCGGGAAGAAAGAAGACAAGATGGGTCAACGGGGCTCAGACACGGTCCAAGTGATTCTCGAGAATTGTCGTGTGCCGGCCCGGCTTCGAGTCGGTGAGGAAGGCATTGGCTTTCGCATTGCGATGACGGCCCTCGACGGTGGGCGTATCGGCATCGGTGCCCTCTCCCTCGGGGTGGGGACGGCGGCCCTCAACGAGGCGCTGACCTATCTCGCAGAGCGGGAGGCCTTCGGTAAGCCCCTCGGGCGGCTCCAGGCCCTCCAGAACATGGTCGCGGACATCGCCACCGAGTTGGAAGCCGCATGGCTCCTGACCCTACGGGCCGCCCTGATGAAGGATGCGGGGCAATCGGTGACGAAGGAGGCTTCCATGGCGAAGGTCTTCTCCAGCGAAGCTTGCGCTAAAGCTGTCGATTTGAGCCTGCAAATCCACGGCGGCTACGGTTACGTGAAGGAATATCCCATAGAACGCTTATATCGAGATGCGCGGGTGACCCGGATCTACGAAGGAGCGAGCGAGATCCAGCGGGTTGTCATCGCTCGGGAGGTTTTGGGCTCTTGAAGATCAGTCATCAATACCCCGATCTCAGCCATGAAGAACTGTTGCGCCGCTTCAAGGCTCGCGTCGACACGTTGCTGGGGCGCTATAGCGAGTTTATCTCCGACAGGCACTGGGTTGATAACACCCATCTAAAGGGTTCAGGCCGGGGGGTTAAAGCCGACCTCAAGGTCATCGGCCAGCGCATCGATGTGGAAGTGAAGTTGCCCTTCCTGCTCTCGGCCTTCCGAGGGAAAGTAGAGGCGGTGGTTCGTCGGCAGTTGCTGCGACTTGAGGAAGACGAGTCAGCGGAAGCCTAGCCGGCCGGGGTGAATCGGCCCTAGTGGCTAAAGTTAAACCAGCCATGGGCACCCAATTGCACCAGTCGGGCCCGGAACCGCTTTGTCTGCGGCCGACCATCGATGCGCATCTCCATCGCAACGTCGATGCGGGCCCAGCGCAGGTCGGGGCTCGGCTCGCAGGCATCTCCCTTGGAGAAGAAGCCTTGGGCTGCTCGGAGTTGCTCGACGTGTTTCAGTGTGCAGGAGAGCATCTCAACGCCTTTGGGTAAGCCTGCATTAAGATTCTGACTCATTCGGCCCAGCCCCCGGCGGGTGTATTCGCCAGCCGAACAGCTCATCGGTGGGCGCCCCGCCTTTTTCGCCACGGCCCCGCAGGCAAAGATCCTCGATGCACAGCGGAAGTGATCGTCGGCCAGTTGAGTGGGGGCATAGAAGCGATGAATGAAATTCGCCGGATCACCGCGCATTGCGTCACAAAATGAGGAACCGGCGGCTTCGGGGGAGGGAAAGCCCAGCGCGTCCGGGGCCACGGCTAGGGGCTTCGGCGCGGCGGGGAGGATCGGCCCGACTTGGGCCTGCAATCCTGTGGTCGGTGCCTTGGTGACCGGGTTCTCGCTCACCACTGGGGGCTCGGGTTTCGTTTGTCCAGCAGCGCAAGCGAGCCCCAAGAGCAGGGGGGCCAAGATCAGTCGTCGCGTCATTCTTCGACCCTCGCATGACGAATGCGCGACAGTTCGAAGATCTCACCGGGCAGGGTCATCTCCGGCTCGCGCACAGGGATGCTGAATTCGACTTTGCAGCCACTTCCGGGGGCGCTTTCAATGGTGAATCGACCACCCCATCGGGTGGCCCGCTCTCTCATGTTGACGAGCCCATAATGCCCCACTTTCTTCGCCGTGGGGTCAAAGCCGACACCGTCGTCTTCGACTTCTAACTTCAAGACGCCATTGAAGTAATCCAAACTCACTTCGACCCGGCTTGGGTTGGCATGCTTGATCGCGTTGCTCACGCACTCCTGGAGGACGCGGAAGAACGCCAACTGTTGATCGCCGCTGATCTCCGGTGGCTGGCTGACCAACTGGAAGTCGATGGGAACCCGTGTCCGGTGGCTGTGCGTTTCGCAGAACTCACCCATCGCGCTGACGAGATGAAACTCGTCCTTCATGAGTTTAAGGGACCGTCGCAGCTCATCGATGGCGGTCTGCGCTGATTCGTGGAGTTCATCGGCCTCGGCTTTGACTTCGGGATCTTTCGCCAGGCTGGTCAGGAATTCTGCCTGGATAATCATACTGGAGAGGGCCGCGCCGATCCCATCGTGCATTTCCCGGGCGATTCGGCTTCGTTCCTGAACCACCGCCAGGTTCTTTAGATGCCTTTCAAGGCCAAGAATTTCTGTGGTTTGTTCTCGGTCTCGACTGCCCACATGGATGACCAAAGCGACGGCTACAAGATTCAGCGCCCCGTACCAGACGAGGTAAAAGATCATGAGGTCGGGTTCAGTGCCCCGTTGGATTTGGGCGACGAGAATGCCCGCCATGCCGATCATGGGCGCCAGAGCAACCAGGGGGTGGGGGAAGACGAGTGCGACAAGGGTGCTGAAGATGAGCAACAGGCTCATGAGCGGGGAAGCGATCCCGCCGGCTTCATGAATGAGGACGCAGATGGACAAGAGATCGAGGGCGAGGGTCACGGCCGTAATGATTCGCCCCCATTGCCGGTGGCGCATAAAAACCAAATTGATCGCGGCGTACACCGTAATGAAGAGATACCAACCGAGGATGAGCGGAGCCCCTAAGTCCAAGGCTCGAGCCCAACTGGGCACCGCGAGCAAGCTCATGCCGACCGCGAGGAGAATCAGCCGCGTGTAGGCGAGGGTCTGGGCCCGGGTGACAAATCGGTCCTGGTGGCGGATGGCTTCGTCGCCCAGTCGGGCCACCATCGCCGAGTGAAGGGGGACCTGTTTTACCTCCATGGCGGATCATCCAGGGCGCAGTTGTCGATCAGCCGGACCGAGCCGCAGCGAACCGCTGCAAGAATCCGAGCCTGCGTCCCCGGCGCAACGGTTCCGGACAGCGGTCTGAGTGTTTCCGGATCAACCAGAGAAAAATAGGCGCAGTCGAGTTCATGGGCGGCGAGGACTTGTGTGCCCGCTGCAACGATCATCGCCACGTCCCGATTGCCCTCTGCGTAGGTGTTGCAGGCCCTAACCAGTGCCGTGGGGAGCCCCAAGGCCCGCGCCCGGTCCTCGCCCTGGAGATAGACGTTGCGGCTCGAAAGGGCCAGGCCATCGTGATCTCGAACCAGCGGGCAACTCAGGATTTCGATGGGCAATGCGAGGTCTTTGACCAACTGGCGTATGACCGCCAGTTGCTGAAAGTCCTTTTCTCCGAAGGCGGCCAAATCGGGCTGGATAAGGCCGAACAGGCGGGCGACGACGGTGGCGATCCCGCCGAAGAAGTCGGGCCGGTCAACGGCTTCAAACCCTTGACCGGGACCCTGCATGTTGATGGCAACGCTGAAGCCTGGCGGATACACTTCTTCGCCCTTCGCAAGCCAAACCTGATCGGCCCCTTCTGCTTCGGCTAACTGTCGGTCCGTCTCCGGCTGTCGGGGGTACGTGCCGAGATCCTCGTTCGCGCCAAACTGCTTCTCATTGACGTAGACGCTGACGACCACCCGGTCGCAATGGGCTCGGGCTGCACGGATCAGGCTCAAATGGCCCTCATGCAAGGCCCCCATCGTCGGCACGAAACCGACTCGCTCCCCGGCCCGTCGCCAGCTGCGGACTTGCGCCTGGGTACTGCTCAGATCAGTCGCTGGGGAGGAGGCCATGTTGTTGGTCTTGAACGAAGAGCGCATGTTCCTGCTCGAACAACCCAGCCATCAACTCGGCCAGGGCTTTCGATCCTTCCTTATCGCTCCAGGTGTTGTAGGGCGACAGCGCCTCCCGCATCGCCTTCGCCGTCGGGAAGCGTTCTTCCCGCTTCTGTTTGAGACCTGTCATGATGGCATCGACGAGTCCATCGTCCATTTGGGGGACGTAGTCTCTCGGATCCGGGATATGACCCCTGCGAATGCGTTTCATCACATCCATGTCCTGCTCACCGGGCTTGGCGTAAAACAGCCGTCGTCCCGTCACGCACTCCCAGAGGATGGTGGCGAGCGAAAAGAGATCTGTGCGTTCATCGAGGCTGGCACCGACCACTTGCTCAGGGCTAAGGTATCCCAACTTTCCGGTGACGATGACGCCTGCTGAATCGCCGGCCATCTCGTCGATATGAACCACACCGAAGTCCCCGAGTTTCGCCCGGCCGTTAAAGTCGAGAAAGACATTGTGGGGACTCACGTCTCGATGGATGACGCTGATCTGCCGGCCGCTGGGCAACTTCAAGCTGTGGGCGTAAACCAAGCCATCCAAAACACGGCAGGCGATGTGCATCGCCAGCTCTTGAGGCATTTCCTGCCTGCGGGCGGCGATCCGGCCCAACAAGGTGTTGAGATTAACGCCGCTGACGTACTCCATCACGAGAAAGAAAGCCCCCTCGACCTCCCCTGAATCGAGCGTTTGGACGATGTTGGGGTGGTCCAACAGCCGGGCGATATCGGTCTCGATGACAAAGTTGTCGGCGAAGTCTGGGTTTGCCGCCGCCTCGGGAAGCAATCGCTTCAGCACGACCAGAGGTTCGTAGAGCGCTTTCATGGTCGACTTGCCATCGGCCGAGGGGAGGCGAAACCGCCGGGCCCGGTGTACCTCGGCCATGCCGCCGACGCCGACCCGGTCGAGAAGATAGTAATCGCCAAAGACCTCGACCTTGGGTCCAAGCCGAGCGATCCGACCGATCTCAGACAGTGGGATGGGGTCGTTATGCAAGGTCCTCGTCTCGTTTGGCGGTTTTCGGGTGAAACCTCTTACAACGTCTTGACGGGTGCTGTTAAGGTGCCCTCGGGGCCCTTGTGGAAACCTGACTTGAGTCTTAAGAGCCGCGGGCTGGGGAGGCCTCACGACAAATGACTGATTCAGCCTATCGCACGGTCCCAGGCCAACGGGTTCTTAAGCATGCCTATGGTGATCGATTAACCGTTCTGCACAACCCCTTCGACCTGAGCCTGATGGCGAAGATTGGGCAGGAGGAGACGGTCCAGCCGGAACTCGGTGACCTCGTACGGCTTGCTTATGAGCGGCTTTGTGCCGAGGCCATGGCCCTCCATCTTCCAAACCAAGTGGCCCGCGTCGATACGAGGATGCGCGCCATTGTCCCCGAGGGCGTTTATGAGGGGACTCTACTCGACCCCCATGGGCCCGTCGTCAGCGTGGCGATCGCCCGGGCCGGGATCGTACCTTCTGAGGTTTGCTTTCGGCTCGTGACTCGGTTTCTCGCCCGGGGGAAGGTCCGCCAGGATCACTTCGCTATGGCCCGGGTGACAAACGATGCTGGCGAGGTCACCGGTGTCCAAGTGAGCGGTGAAAAGATCGGTGGTGATATCCAAGACGCGACCGTGTTCATCCCCGATCCGATGGGGGCGACCGGTGGCAGTCTCGACCGGGCCATTCAATATTACAAAGACTCGGTGCCCGGTCGGGCTCGGGCCTACGTCGCACTCTTTTTGACGGTGACTCCTGAGGCCGTCCGTCGGCTCCTGGCGGCCCATGAAGATCTATCGATCGTCGCACTTCGCTTGGACCGTGGCCTAAGCGCCGAAAGGGTGTTAGCAGCCATGCCTGGCGAATCGAGCGACGAAGTCGGTCTGACGGATAAGCAGTACATCGTTCCAGGCGCGGGCGGCGTCGGAGAAGTCCTCAACAACAGTTTCGTGTAGCAGGAAGACGCTTATGAGCGGATACAAAGTCCTCATCGATACCCCTGAACTCGATGCCCGAGTACGATCCCTGGGCGCGGAACTGGTGGAACGATTCCAGACCATCGAAGAACCGATTTTGGTCATCGGGGTTTTACGGGGTTCCGTCTTGTTCATGGCCGACTTGGTGCGAGCCATGGACCGTCCCTTGGAGACGGAATACGTTCGAGCATCCAGTTACGGGGACGCTCGAGTCAGTTCCGGGAAGGTCACGCTGAGCGATGATCGACCCGACGTCCGCGGTCGTCATGTCCTCTTGGTGGAAGACATCGTGGATACCGGTTTGACCTTAGCGGCGCTGACGAAGGCACTCCGTGGCGCGGGCTTGGCCAGTCTGACGACGGTCTCTCTCTTGGATAAGCCCAGCCGTCGGGAGGTCGACGTCGAAGCGGACCTCGTCGCTTTTACCATCGAAGACGCTTATGTGATCGGCTACGGCCTCGATGATGCCGGCCTCTTCCGCAATCTTCCTTTTGTGGCGGTCGTCGACGGGGATTGAGACCGGGCCCTGGCGTTGATAAGGTCCGGTACCGTCGAGCGGGAGATCCAAGGCAGAGATGACCGATCAGGTAGACGAGCCGGCGGCAACGTCGAGCGTACCCGACGCGGCCCCAGGGGGGCCAGCTGAGGGCTGGACTGATCATCAGCCGGGCCAAGAGTCCGAGCCCAAGCCCGCACCCGGCACCCTGCCTCCCGATTCGGCCACCGCCCCCCCGACCCAACCTGTGACGTCGCCCCCCGGGTGGAGTGATGGGGTGCCTTATACCCAAGGGCCGGCCCATGCGCCCACCGGACATCCCACAGGCTTAGGCACCCATGTCCCCGCACCTGGACGTTCCCAGTTGCTGCCTTGGGTCGTCATCGGTGCTCTGTTGATCTTGATCGTGATTCTTCTCGGTGCCCTCAACGCTCGAGATTATCATCTGGTCCGGGATGGCGACCGTGTGGTGGTCAAGCGTGGGGGCTGGATTCTCGGGACGACCCGGGACCTCGCTGACAATGAAGTGGGGCGGCAGGGGGAGTATGCACCCATCGAACTGCCTGCGGGCGTGCATGTTGAGGACGCTCGATTTGGCGAACGAGAGGATCTCAAGCGGGCGATGGTTGACCTGATCTTGAAGATCCTCAAACCGGTGGTGGCCGCCGGTGATATGGAGCGTGTCGAAGCCCTTGGACAGCGCTTGGATGCCTTCCGAATCCCCACCGATATTCTGCACCATCCGGCCCATCGAAAGCTGTTCGCTCGGGTGGCGATGGTACGAGGGCACAGGGCCGAGGGGGCCATGCTCGATGGGCTGATGAAAGCTCGCCAGCACTTCCAACAGGCTCAATTACTCAACGACCCAGCGGCCCGCCAGGCTTTGGGACGATTGCATCGCATTGAAGGACTCTTACAGCGAGGGGCTGCTGAGTCCTTGAGTCAGTCAGAGGAAACCGGCAAAGATGCCACCCCGGAGGACATCACCGAGTTCTAGCATCGCCTGTGCCTACGTTAAACGACCGAGGCAACGGTAGCGTCTGGCGTACGATGACATGTTTGCTAGAATGCGGTGTCGAAAGGTTTGATCATGCACAATCGCCAGATGGTTTTGCTTACTGCGCTCCTCGGAGTGGGGCTCGGGCCCGGTTGCGGCTGTGAGGAAGAGGTCTTCATCAAGATCGCACCACGGATCCAGCTTGAAGGGGACGCCGCCGAACTCGATCAAGAAGACGGAACCATTTGCGTTGAAGAAGCCGATGGCTGTGAACTGCACTTTGGCGCGGTGGGACTGGCGACTCAGGGGGCGCGCACGCTGCTGATGGCGAACCCGTCCCATGTCAATCTGCAGGTCTACGAGATCAAGATCGATCCGGATTCACCGGAGGCGCCCCGTCTCAGCACGAACTGGGACAGCGTGGGCAGTAACTTCCTAGCCGGGAAGAGCTTCGCACCCTTCAAGGTCTACTGGATCCCCGAGGTCGAAACGGCCGAAGAGGTCGAGTTGGGGACGGTGATCTTGGTGACGAATGCTGAGAACTCGAGCACTTTGCTCGACGCAGACACATGCAACGCGTTGGGGGCACTGGGCGCTTGTGGTGAAGTCAGGGTGAAGCTCTTTGGCCGGGGGGTGGACAATGGCCTGCCCGAGGCGAAGGTGATCGCCCGAGTCGGTCAGGATGCCTGGGATGATGGTCCTTGCGACTTCGGCTATGTCGGCCTGCGGGGCCAAGGGGCCTGTCGGGTTGAGGTGACCAATGTGGGTGAGCGCGACCTCTTGTTGTTCGGTGCCGAGCTCGGCTTCCGTGAACCGGGTCGAGACGACTGCCAGACCTGCTCCGGTCAGGCTTGGTGCGGTGGCGCCAACGGCAGCTGTGTGGCGGGCCCCTTTGCGGCGGAAGAGACGCCGGAAGCGGGTACAGGATTTCCAGAGCGTAATCCCTGTGATGATGAGACTCGTTGCGAGCTCGGGCAGTTCTGTGCCGCTGATGCAACGAATGGCGAGGAGGGCTTCTGCTCCTCAGAGGCCGAGGTGCCCGAGGGCATGAGCATCTTCGCCTTCGATGCTGAACCCCTCTTCAGTCAGGACAACCCCCTCGTCGTGAGCCCAGGCGGTTCGGCGACGCTGACCTTGATCTTCAAGCCCTACGCGCTGCGCCGCTACACGGGCAGGCTCGCCCTAAAGACCAATGAACTCGGGCGGCGAAACCTGACGGTCGGGCTCGTCGGCGTCGGTCACGAGCCGCCGACAGCGGTGCCCGAGATCTCCGCCGTGAACGATGCAGACCCCGTGACCGATGACAATGGGACGGTGCTGGTTGCCCCGCTGGATACGGTCGCTGTGTCGGGAATCCACAGCTTTGGTGCAAATGGTGCCGAGATCGCCGGTTACGAGTGGAGCTTCGAGGAGTCCGCTGAGATCGGTGCGTTTCGTCCCCATGGCTCTCACCTGCTGCCGGAGGACCCGAGCAACGTGACCA
>PBND01000019.1 GCA_002722845.1 Myxococcales bacterium
CCTGTTCGCAGGCGGGCCATCTCGCGCTTAATGGCGCCGACGGTGTCGGTCATACTTTGTTGTACCTCGTCGAGGATCTCATCGATCATCTCAATGTTCCTTCGTCTCCATCGGGTACCACCGTGGTGCCGATGTTTTCCCCGGCGATCACTCTCGCAATGTTGCCAGGAACGCCCATATCGAAGACAGCAATAGGCATGCCATGTTCCCGGCATAGACTGATGGCTGTGGCGTCCATGACCTTCAGGTTGTTCTTCAAGACCTCCGTATAACATACGGTATCGTAGCGCTTCGCCGTCGGTTCGATGGCCGGATCCTGATCATAGATCCCATCGACCTTGGTGCCCTTGAGGATCACTTCAGCCTTGATTTCCATGGCCCGGAGTGCCGCCGCCGTGTCGGTGGTAAAGAAGGGGTTACCCGTGCCGGCGGCAAAGATCACCATGGTCGAGTTTTCGAGGTGGTTGATGGCCCGCCGGCGAATATATGGCTCGGCGACTTCACGCATTTCGATTGCGCTCATGACTCGGGTTGGGATGCCGGACTTCTCGAGGGCGTCCTGCATCGCCAGTGCATTGATCACCGTGGCCAGCATGCCCATGTAATCGGCGTGGGCTCGGTCCATGCCAGCGCTGGCTCCGGCCACGCCACGAAAGATATTCCCGCCACCGAGAACGAGCGCCAACTGGGTGCCCCCGTCATGGATGGCCTTGAGTTCCCGTGCGAGTCGGGAGAGGACTTCGGGGTCGATGCCGTGCCCCTGGGCCCCCTGCAGGGCCTCTCCACTGAGCTTTAAGAGGACCCTCTTGTAGGTCATCTAGGCACTGACGCCTGCGAGTTTTGCGACCTCGTCGGCTAGGTTGTCCTCTTTCTTCTCAATGCCCTCGCCCAAGGCGAATCGGGTGAAGCGGCTGACGTGAACGTCTTGACCCAGTTGCTTACAGAGCGCGGCGAGAAGTTCCTGGTTGGTCACCTTGTCCTCACCCATGGCTGCCTCTTGGTTGAGCAGGCAGCGCTCCTTGATGACCTTCTTCAAGATACCCGGCAGGATGTGATTCTCGATGACATGCTCGGGCTTGCCGGCATGCTTCTCAAGGGCCAATTCCTTTTCTTGCTCGATGAGCTCGGCCGGCAGGTCGGCTTCGCCAACGCAGACCGGATCCATGGCGGCCACATGGAAGCAGAGGTCGTCACCAAAACCCGTGACTTCCTCCCCATTCAGGTCAGCCTCAGAGTTCAACTCGAGGAGAACTGCCAGGCGACTGCCTGGATGGACGTAGGCAAAACTGCGGCGATTGGCCTGGGGGGGGTAATGGGCCCAGCGGCGGACCTGAATATTTTCACCGATGGAGGCCACCAACTCGGTGCGCTGGGACTCGACGGCGGCACCGGCTTCGCCACCCGAGGTTTCAACGACAGCCGTCTCGACCGCGCCGACGAAGGACTGGAAGCCCTGATTGCGGGCAACGAAATCCGTTTCGCAGTTCACTTCGACGATGACGCCGTTGCCGGCTGCATCAACGTGGGACTTCACGACGCCCTCGGCGGCGATCCTGCCGGCTTTTTTGGCGGCCTTCGCCGCACCGGACTTGCGCAACACCTGGATGGCACCTTCCATGTCGCCTTCGGCTTCGATCAAAGCCTTGCGGCAGTCCATCATGCCCGCTCCGGTCCGATCCCGGAGCTCCTTAATCTCTTTGGCGCTCACGCTCATTTTAGTTGCTCTCCTCAACGGCGACAGGGTCGTCGCTGCTGGCTTCAGGCTTCTCGGGGGCACCCCGACGGGCGCCACTGTGGATGACTTCGACTTCTGGGCCCTTGCCATCTTGACGGTCGTCGGCTGCAGCCACTTGACCTTCCTTCTGCTTCGGCTTGCGGGCTTGCTCTTCCTTGTACTTGGCGGCGCCTTCGATGCAGGCATTGGCCAGCGCTGCGGCGAAGAGTTCGATACTCTTAAAGGCGTCGTCATTGGCTGGAATGCCATAGTCCACTTGATCGGGGTCGCAGTTGGTGTCGAGCAGGGCGATCACAGGGATGCCCAAGCGGCGGGCTTCCGCCACGGCGATAGCTTCCCGGTTGATGTCCACGACGAACATGGCGCCGGGCAGCCGGCCCATCTCTTTGATACCGCTCAGATTGCGCTCCAACTTCATGCGCTGACGCTCGTTCTGCAGCAGTTCCTTCTTCGTGTAGTTTTTGGCGCTGGCCTCTTCGGTCAGCTTTTCCAGCCGCCGCAGCTTTTCGATGCTCTGACGGATGGTGGACCAGTTGGTCAGCGTGCCGCCTAGCCAGCGGTGGGTTACCCATGGCTGGTTGCTGCGCTGGGCCTGGGTTTGCAGGATTTCTGCGGCTGCGGATTTGGTGCCCACGAAGAGGAGCTTGCGACCCTCACCGGTGATCTTGGCGACGAATTCCCGGGCCCGCTCGTACTGGTAGTAGCTGGACTCGAGGTTGAGGATGTAGATCCCGTTGCGGGCCCCATAGATATAGGGCTTCATCTTCGGGTTCCAACGGCTGACACGGTGTCCGAAGTGGGCCCCGGCCTGGATCATCTGGCGCATGGTAATGGCGCTGCTTTCGCTCATGGCGAACTCCTTTTGGGTTTTGCGACCCCCCGTGCTCCCACCCAATCCCCTTTGGATCACCCGGGGCGGGAGGCATGAATCGGAGGTGAGACCTTTTGTCCCTCGACCATCGAGGGCGGCGCTCGTTAGCGCCTGAGGCCGAGGGATGCAAACACTATATCCCTCGCGGGCGAGCGCTAGCGCGAGGGCAGAGCCCTAAAGGCGTCCAGGTCAGAGCCTCGGTCCGCATGCTGAGGACGGCCCGGGCCGGACCTCAGCTTAGGCGCCGAAGGGCGGGAGCCGAGCCTCGGAAGCGCCCGGCCCGATCGATGCCGACAAAGCCAGGTACTGCACAATGGGAGACCATCTTGCCGTTGGCGTCCTCCTCGCAGTCACTGCAGAATTCGGGGTCCCAGGGGGGCTGAAAGCTTCGGCCTTGGCAGATCAGCAGGGGGCGATTGTGTTCATCGCAAATCGCTTCGTTGGGATAGTCACAGGGATCTCCCGCTTGAACCGGTCGAGCGCCCGCATCCTCAGCAGGCTCCTGACCCCCGTCGGGGGCCGGTGCCGGGCCCGAGTCGATGGGGGCCGGAGCACCTGTGTCCGTCAGAGGCGCCTCGCCGGCATCCTGCGCTGGCGGGTCGTTCGCATCGGGCACGGAGCCGGTGTCGCTGGCCTGACCACCGTCGACAAGGGCCGCATCCTGCTGGACGGGAACACCGGCGTCGGTGAAGCCCCAGGGGCTTGGTGTGCACGAGAGTGCGGCAAAGAGGACAGCGCTTCCAACGAGCAGTGGGCGTCTACGTAATCGGCTCATCTAGGCGGTCCCTGTGGTCGGTTTGGGCGCCATTTTTTGCCTCAAAACGAGGTCCAATGGTCGGCTTGAGCTTAGACGGTGACGCCTAATTTAGCAAAGGCGGTGGGGAGCTTTTCTTCGAGGCTCTCGTCATAGATCCGGCGAAAGTGGCGGCTGTCTGGGATGCCTAGACCTTGCAACTCGACAGCGAGTTGGGGGTCATCGAAGGCCCTTGCCTCGTCGGGTTCTACGAGATCCCGTTGTTTCATGTAGTCGATCTGGCCCCGGGCCATCGCAGCGATTGCATCGGCTCCGGGCCATGGGATCCAGGGGGCTGGTTCACCGGATTTGACTTGTTGGAGGACCTGCAGGCCCAGGCGGCCATGAAGCACTTCGTCTCGTGCGATCAATTTGAGGATCTCACGATAGCCACTCTCGGGCAGGGCTTCCAGGCTGCCGACCAGTAGGTCGAGGGCCACCGCTTCACCGATTGCATAGGTTCCGACCAGGGTCTGAAAGAACTGGACCTCTAAGGGCGCATCACTGCGCTGAATCTGCAGTTGATCCAATTCGAAGGTGAGCTCCGCTGCTCCCCCAAGACTCTTGACCGCGTTCATGCACAGCCGCGCGTGTTGCTGTTCTTGCAGGACCATGGCGAGGGCCAATTCTTGTAAATCCATGGGGCTGTTGAGATCGACGAGCAGGCCATGGAAGTGGCGCACAATCATCACCCCGGCATACTCCGCTCGAGTTCGATCCTCCCAAGCCTGCAGCGCTAGACGACGGCCTTCCGGGGACAGATCCGGCGGGGGCTCAAGAGCGGGGCAAGCAAGGGTGATGGATCGAGCCGTGGGGAGCCGTCCCAAAAGCCCCACTTCATCGAAGGCCAGCCGAACCGAGCCTTGGCTCACGAGGCTGCGATTTGGCGCAAGACCGTCTGCAGGATGCCACCGTTACGATAGTAGTCCACTTCCACCGGCGTATCGATGCGTACCTGAGCGCTAAACTCAACCACAGAGCCATCGGCTTTGGTGGCCCGAATCGTCAGGTCCTGAAGTGGTTTCAGGTCGTCATCGAGACCAGCGATATCGTAGGTTTCGAAGCCGTTGAGCCCCAGGCTGGCATGGCTCTCGCCCGGATGGAACTGGAGGGGCAGGACACCCATGCCCACCAGATTACTTCGGTGAATGCGTTCATATGAACTGGCGATCACTGCCTTCACGCCTAACAAAAAGGTGCCCTTCGCGGCCCAGTCTCGGGATGAACCGGTGCCGTACTGTTCTCCTGCCAGGACGATCAACGGGCGGCCATCCGCCTTGTGTTGTTGGGCGACATCATACACCCACCGGGGTTCAGCACCCGGTTCGTAGACGCTCCAGCCCCCCTCGGTTCCCGGTGCCAATTGGTTGCGGATCCGAACATTGGCAAAGGTGCCCCGGGTCATGACTCGGTCGTTGCCTCGGCGACTGCCGTAGGAGTTGAAGTCTCGCACCTCGACCCCCCGCTCCGTGAGCCATTGGCCGGCCGGATGATCGGGCTTAAAAGCGCCGGCAGGACTGATGTGGTCCGTGGTGACCGAATCACCTAGCTTCAACAGGGCTCGTGCCCCTTGAATCGGCTGAATCGGTTCTGGTTGGGGTCCCAGGCCAACGAAGAAGGGCGGTTCCTGGATATAGGTGGAGTCGCCATTCCAGTCGTAGACCTGCCCTGCGCCCACCTCGATGGCGTTCCACTGGGCGTTACTTTCGCCCACACCGTCGTATTGTTTGGCGAACAAGTCTGGCGACAGGCTCGATTGGATGACTGCCCGCACCTCTTGGGCTGAGGGCCAAATGTCGGCCAAGCGTACTTCGTTGCCATCAGCGTCAACGCCGAGGACACCTTCGTGAAGGTCGACATTGACGGTTCCGGCGATGGCGTAAGCGACGACAAGAGGGGGACTGGCTAGGAAGTTTGCCCGGATGTTCGGACTGATTCGGCCCTCAAAGTTCCTATTTCCACTCAGCACCGATGCCACCGCAAGATTGCCTTCGTCGATGGCTGCGATGATCTCGTCAGCCAGGGGGCCGGAGTTACCGATGCAGGTGGTGCAGCCATAGCCGACCACATGGAAGCCCAGGGCCTCTAAGCCCTCAGTGAGACCCGCATTGTCCAGATAATCAGCGACGACTCGGCTGCCCGGGGCCAGGCTGGTTTTCACCCAAGGCTTGACGGTGAGTCCCCGTGCCGCAGCTTTCTGGGCCACCAGCCCTGCTGCCACCATCACCGAGGGGTTGGAGGTGTTGGTGCAACTGGTGATCGCGGCGATGACCACATCACCGTGCCCCAGTTGGTGGTTCATGCCGCTGACTTCAGCTTGGCGGCCTTCTTCGCCGGCGGGAACCCCCAGGCCTCCGTCCCCATTGGGGACCGTGAGCATTCGTTGCCAGGCACTGCGCATGCCATCGAGGGCAATGCGATCCTGGGGTCGCCGGGGACCGGCGAGACTGGGCACCACCGTGCTGAGGTCTAATTGCAGCGTCGATGTGTACTCAGGGACCTGCGCATTGACATCTCGCCACAAGTCATTGGCTTTGGCGTAGGCCTCGACGCGGGCCAGATGGGTCTCATCTCGACCGGTCAGGCGCAGGTAGTCGAGGGTGGCACCATCGATGGCAAAGAAGCCCATGGTCGCACCGTACTCCGGCGCCATGTTGGCGATGGTGGCCCGGTCAGCCAAGCTCATCGCGGCGACGCCGTCGCCATAGAACTCGACGAACTTGCCCACCACTTTGTGTTCCCGCAGCATTTGCACGACCTGCAGGGTCATATCTGTGGCGGTCACGCCTGGGCGCAGTTGGCCCGTGATCTCGAAGCCCACGACTTCGGGCGTGAGCATGTAGACCGGCTGACCGAGCATCACCGCTTCGGCCTCGATGCCTCCGACCCCCCAGCCCATCACTGCCAAACCATTGATCATGGTGGTGTGGGAGTCCGTCCCGACCAGTGTGTCGGGAAAGACCATGCCATCTCGTTCTGCGACGCAGGTCGCGAGATGCTCTAGGTTGATCTGGTGCACAATGCCTCGCCCGGGAGGGACCACAGAGAAATTTTCAAAGGCCTGCTGGCCCCAGCGTAGGAACTCGTAGCGTTCTCGGTTGCGTTCGAACTCCCTCTTTTCATTCATCGCTTGGGCGTCGTCATCGCCAAAGTGGTCCACCATGACCGAGTGGTCGATGACCAAATCGACGGGGACAAGCGGGTTGATCTTGCTTGGGTCGCCACCCATGCGGGCCATGGCGCTGCGCAGAGCTGCTAGGTCGACGACGGCGGGCACGCCCGTGAAGTCCTGAAGGATGACCCGAGCCGGTTTAAAGGGGAGCTCGGTTTTCCCGCTGCCATCGGCCTGCCAGTTGGCCAAACGACGGATGTCATCCACCGTCACGACGTAACCATCCTCGTGGCGACAGAGATTCTCCAAGAGGACGCGAATGCAGTAGGGGAGCCGGTCGATGGACCCTAGGCCGGCCTCCTCTAATGCTCGCAGGCGGTGGTAGTTTAGTTGCTGATTCCCAGCGCTTAGGGTGCTGAGAGTGCCAAAGCTATTGGACATAACGAATTTCTTCCTTTGGAGCGCCGGCTGATTAGCTCTGCGGAGCCAGGAGAGGCAAGTCTACATCGATAGGATAAGGGCAGTACATCCCACCGGGTCAGCAGGATCCACCTAAAAAACATAGCCCATCGTGAGATGATAACCGAAGCGCTTCAAGGCCGAGGGCAAGGCGACCAGTTGATAGTCGTCAAGCTCCGGCCGGTTGGGGTAGGTCTCGTCGTAACGTGGTGTGATGGTCTGGTGGGCTACGACGAGACCCACGGGTCCGATCGGCAAGACGTAGTTGACTGCTAGACCATTGCTCCAACCCATATTGGTGCGCCGAGCGCCGTCCAGCTCGGAGGCCACCCAGCCCAGATCGGAAAACAAACTTAAGGCCATGCCGCCACCAGCGCTCTGTTCTCCCACGGGGATCCGCCACTCCAAGCTGCCAAGGGCAAAAAGGTTAGCATGTCCATCTCGCCCAAGGTCGCTGTCGACCGCGCCCGGGTGGGTGAGACGAATCCAGTCTTGGGGAAAGCCCCGGACCGAGCGATCCCCTCCGAGTCGGAAGAGGTCACTGGGTGGAACGTTGGCGTCCTCGGCCAGTTCTAGGACCGAGCCACCTCTGAAGTTGGTGGCCAGCGTGCTCCGACCCACGGGCACATAGGCGGAGGCTTGGCCGACGGTGGACAGGAAATAGGAGTTACCGAGAAGGAAGGGCGCCGCCAGTTTGACCGAGCCACGCAACTGCAGCCCTTCGTGGGGATTGAAGGGGTTGTCGACCCGAAGCCAATTGGCCTCAAGTGTTGTGGCACCCGTACTGATCTCAACCCCCTCTTCGCCCGTCTGGTCCCGCTCCAGGGAGTAGGCATAATCGGCCTTCACCGTGGTAAAGGCACTGACTCGATGGGCAATCTTTGCGGCAGCTCGCAGAATCAGGAGATTCGAGGGGTCGTTTTTCCACTGAAAGTCTTCATCCCAAAGGGCGACTCGGCTGGGTTCTCGATAAAAGAGGCGGGGCTCGAGGCTAAAGTCCGTATGGGCCCCAAGGAGTCGGGGCATTTTAAGGGTACTACGGAGTTCACTCCTTCGGCCGATTAAAAGTCCGTAAGCGCCCAGCGTATCCCAACTCCACGCCCGGCCCAGGATGTTGCGGTCTCGGAAGCGGAGGGCTGCTTGAAAATAGTCTTCAATAGAAAAGCCGAGGGTGAGGTCGAGGGTTTGATTGGCGCTTTCTTGCAGCGCGATGTGGACCCAGATCCGCTCCCTGCCTTCCTCGAGGCCAAGGAACTGGACAGAGACCCGCCGAAAAACCCGCCAGCTTCTCAAGAGGGCAGCGCCCTTATGGAAGACCTGGGGATCGAAGGGCTCACCGGGCTTGGCCGAAAACACTTCCAGAATTTTATCCCGTAGTGTGCGCTCCATGCCCGTTAGGATCATGCCGCCATAAAGAACCCGGCGCCCCTCCTGAATAATGAGGCGCGCGCTGACGCCGTCCGCGAGGAAGCCCACCATCGCTTCGACTTCAGTGGTGGGGTAGCCGCGGATTCGATAAAAACGGAGCGTCCGTCGACGAAGCTCCTCTGGGGTATCCTCCAAAAAGGGCGACCCCGGCCGGATCTCCAGGGCGTCCATGAGATCATCGTAGAGATCTTCAGTCGGGTTGCCGTCTTCGTCATCGTCACCATCGCTCACACCCACCAAGGAAATGGAACGAATGTAGGAGGGCTCGCCCGCAATGACGGGAAAGACCACCTGGATTTCGTCGCTGTCTTTGCGGCGTAAGACCGTGCTGACATCGCTCACAAGCCAACCCCGGCGCTCTAGCCATGTTCGTATGCGGTCTTGGTCCGCTCTTAAGTCTTCATCGAGGATGTAGCCGTCGTGCCGCCCCGAGATGGGTGGTTTCGTCGCGAGGATCCCTTCGTCCAGCATCTCTTGCTGAAGGGGGCGAGGAATGCCGGCAATGCGAACATCGACACAACGGGCATGGCGACCGGGGTTGATGTGAAAGGCGATGTGGCGACTCTGCCGCCGAGTGGCCTGGAGTTGTCGCCGCCGCTCACGCAACTCAAGTCGTCGCTGGGTGACCCGAGCCATGGCCTCCCGGCGGTCCTTGCTCGGATCTGATAGGATCGCCTTCGCTTGTTGCTCCAGGGAGCGCTCCTCGACCTGGAGGGATGACTCTTCCGGGTCCTGGGCGATAATCTCAGGGCGAAAGTAGCCTCGCCGCTGATAGTAATTTCGTAAGGCGCTGACCGTCGCTTCCATCTGGCGAGGTCCAGCACTGCGGGCTTCCTCAAAAGTCGACTTGGACTTCAGGAGACTGACGGGTGCGAGGAGCTTGCCGTGGTAGGTCTGTTTCAGAATGGGGCCCAGTTGGAAGGTGACGACGACGTTCACCACATCCCCACTGGTTTCGAGTTCATAATCCGCGTGGACCTCAACGTAGCCAAGTTTACGGAGGCGCTGCTCTTCCCGTTCGATACGGGTCTGGAGGGTCTGTTCCCGAAAGGCTCCACCTAGGGGGCGGATTCGCCCCTGAGCCTCCCGTTGTTCCCGGGCCATCAAGCCGTTAACTGTGACCTTGCCCCAGCGATGGGGTTTGCCCGGCAGGATCTCGATGACGACATCCACGCGCCCGGGGGCATTAGCCACATTTTGGATCTGCACATCGACGGAACTGTTGCTGTAACCCTGACTCTCGATGAACTCTTTGAGGCGAAGGCGGACTCGATCTTTGAGGTGGGCCCAGTGGTCCTTTTCGGCTGCGTCGATGGCTTCATCCGCCCGGCGCTTTTTGTATTCCTTGATCGGTAGGCGTTTGCCTGGACGCAAAATGGCCCGGCGGATGATTTCGCTGCGTAAGATCGAGTAGGGGAGTTGCCCCGTGATCTCCAGCGAACGGACCCGTGGGCTCTCGGTGAGTCGGCAATGCAAGACGCGCTCGTCGCCGGGAAGAAGTCGGCAGGTGCGTTCGGCAAACCGGTGCATCAGATCGATATCTCGATGCAGCCGTTTGATGAGGAGCGGGCCGGGGAGTTGACGCTGGTCTTCTTGAAGAAACCGTTTGATTTGTTCGGCCTCGGGCCCGGGAACAGGTGGCACGAACTCCAAATCGAGTTGGAAGGTCGAGGCCGATGCAAGCAGGATGGCGAGACTAGCGGTCATCGACTGAACAGTCTCCACCGCAAGTTCAGTAGTAACTCGAGAACCTGAGATCCGTCTTCGTCGGTAATTAAGCCATTGCGGAGATTCGCTTCCGCCCGGAGGTTGTCCGAAATGACGTAGGTGGTGCGGATGGCTTGACGACTGGAGGAGCCTTCAGTTTGGCTGTTTGTTTGGGTCTCCGTCACTTCGTCATCATTGCCAAAGAGGAGTTCGGTTTCACCGATGACCTCAAGCCGGTTGATCGGTTGGATGACCGCCTCCATCCGCAGTCGTTCTACGCCCGGATCGATGGTGACCTCCGTCGGCATCTGCAGTGCCGAGTTCAGGACCAACTCGAGGTTGCGCTCGAAGACTGAAATGATCTGACCAGCGAAGACCTTCAATGCGATGCTGCCCAGTTCACCATCATCTTCGGGTGTGCTGCTTTGGTTCACGAGGTGATCCGGGGTTTGGCCTTGCGCGAGCATGGCCAAGAGTTGGGCGTCGGTGATCTGGGAAAGTCAGGGGCTGCGAGCTTGATGGCAACCTCATCCACAGGCCCAGAGAGCCCCAGTTTCAGCGTGATGATCTCATCTTGGTCACTGCTGCGCCGCCGGGGGATATAGTCCCAGGTGGCGTCCAGGGCCACGAAGAAGGGATCTTGGCTTAAATCGATGCTGGCTGAGTCGACGAGGAAGCGTGCTTTAGGGAAGAGGATGGCACCTTGGCCTTCATCGATTTCCAGGACCCCTGATACTTCCGGTTCAGCCAAGACCCCTGCGACCTTGAGGTCGATACTTGGCGTCAACTCGACAGCGAGCACTGGCAGTCCAGCCTGGATCATCACCTCCTCTGAGCTGGTGACTTGAAGGTCTAGGTCCGTATCAGCATAGGCGCCGAGGAGGTCTCTGAGGCTCTGGCCACTGCCTTCCACGCGGCTGCTTAAGACCAGTTTGGTCAAGTCGACCTGTTCCTCTATCTTTCCGCGCGCTAAATGGATGTTGCCTGCGACTTTCGCACCGATGAGTGGGCCCGATGCCTTCAAGTCGCTGTTGATTTCGAGGAAGTTCTTACCAAATCGGTAGCGAAAGGCATTCATACTGAGACTGATATCAGCGGCTTGAGGCGCTAAGTCCTCCAGGGTGACAAAGCCGTCGAGTCGCAACTCTCCACTCCCGCTTTTAATCCGAAAGTCCCGTACGCTCGCCTTCTGTTGGTTGCCTTCGATCTGACCGGAGAGGATCGTGAGTGGGCGCGGGTAAGCGCTATGGATGATGGTGGTGCCCGGCTCCGGTTGAACCATGACTTGGAGGTTCGGATTGTCGTAGAGTTTTCCGCGGGCGAGGCATTGGAGAGCGATGCGTCCCCGGGCCAAGGAGAAGCCGGGGTCGAGAGCTTGAAGCACCTCCATCGGGAAGGCCCCTTCCAGCCGAAGATTGACTCGGCCATCCTCATCTCCTGGTTCGACGAAGCCTTGGACCGACAGTTGGCCTTGTGCCATTTTGATGCCCATTTTTTCCACACGAACCCGACCACCACCGTAGCCGAGGATAATATCGCCGGCGTTCTCTAGTTCCTGGCCGGGTAAGACCGGGTTTGAGATTTGCAGCCGATTGATTAGAATTTGCCCACTGGGAGAGCCGCCTCGACGCAGGACGCGTATCTTCGCATCCAAAGCGGCCGTGCTTCCGGTCATGCGCAGCGCCGGCGCCAAGTCTTCCAATGTGTTGGCTTGCAGGCTAGCGGTGAGGTCCATGTCCTCTAAATCCGGCCAACCACTGGTCAGAGTCCCTTGAAGCCATCCGATCAACTCAAGATCTGCTTTGAGTCGTCCCGGATCCAGCACCAAGCGGAGACCACCATTGCCCGTGCCGAGGGTTTGGCCACCGATACGCACGTGCCGGAGTCGCAGGTTCGCCTCGCCCAGCGGCGCCGTCAGGGGGCCGGTGAGCCGAGCATGCAGGTCTGCCTTGCCACGGAGTCCGTCAACGCCAGTGGGGAGCGAAGCCAACTCAAGCCCTGACCAGCGCAGCTGCAGGTCGAGTTTTTCAAAGCCGTCGGTGAGTCGAAGGGAGCCTTGGGCTCGGCCATTCCCTCTGAGTCTGATAATGCCCCCCAGATGGTTGGGGGTTGCGGAGAATTCCATGTTTCCTTGGCCGAGGGGAACGCCCCCAACACGAAGACCATCCAGATCAAGAATTGCCCGGGCCGCGATCTGGTCGAGGGTTCCCTTGGGTTGCAGGAGCAGCTTCGCTCGCCCCTCAAGAACATCGCCACCAAGCATTTGTAACCCGGTTTGATCGAGGTAGAGCGTGAGGCCTCCATCGGGACGATTGGTTGCCAACTCCAGGCCAAGATCACCGTTGAGAACACCCAGTCCGTCCTCCCAGTCACGCACCCGCAAGTCGACGCGCTCGCCGTTGAAGCGCAGGTTGAAGTCGAGGCTGCCCAAGGCCATGCCGCCGGCCACCAAGTCTTCCACGTAGACATCACCATCCCATCGATCGAAATCCGGTGATTTTAGCTGCAATGTGACAAGCCCCTCGGCGCCGGGAATCGCCATGGCTTCGACCTTGATCTCACCCTTCATCGAGGTGGGGTCAGCAAGGCGCATGGTGAGGTTCTTCGCCTGAAGTGCACCCCCCGAGATCGTGGATGTGAGCTGGTTGAGGGTCAGAAAATCATCGGTCATGACGCCTTGGGTGCGCGTGGGGCCCAGGGGCATATCGAAAAGGTTGAACCGATTGGCGTTGATCGCAAAGCGAAGACGGAACCGGGGTTCCAAAACCAAGCGCCCCGATGCCGTGGCTTGTTGGGGGATATAGTCATCGATATCCAGGGCCCTAAGAAGCCTCTTGAGCCGCTTTGACTGCAGGCTCCAGTCCAGCCTGAGCTTGGGATACACCGGTCCATTCAGGCTTGCGGTGCTTTTGCCGATCACCAGGGTGGTTGGTTTGAGCGTGATCGCCTCCCCCTGGCTGATACCGCCCTTCAGGCTGACATCTTGACGCCCAAGGCTCGGGATCAGGAAAGATGTGACTCTACCATCGAGATCGATCTGAAGGGGCTGGGCATCGTCGAAGAGCATGGGGCCTTCTAGGCTGATTGCGCCGGTGTAGCGGCCGCCATACTCGGCGAGACTCTCATGGGCCGCGGCCAAGCTGATATTTTTCAGTTGGCCCGTCATGCGGCTGCGGTAGCGATCGTCCATCGCCATACGGCCCGAAAGGCGAAGTTGGCCACCGAGTGTGCTGGCCTGCACCTGGCTGAGAAGGAGCCTGGTGCTGGTGTACTTCCCTTGGGCCGAGAAGGTTGTGAGTCGTGGTGCCCCCGAAGGCAACACGACGTTGGTGGTCGAAAGGTCGAAGTCGATGGTCGGGTCACTCATCACCCCTCTGACTCTGCCTTTCGTGCGAATGGCACCCATGGGGGGGACGGCATCACCGCTGCCAAGGCTTCGGTTTAACCAGCGGGGAGGGATGCGGCCGTCGAAATCCATAGCGATCCGATCAGCCCCTGTATTGATTTTCCCCGAGAGGCCGATCCGGTGGTCGGTGTCGACGCGCAGGGAGCCTTGGCGGATGCGGATGTGTTGGTCGTCTAGCCGGAATTCCTTGATGATGAGGCCACGGAATTCTGTCGCTAGGTTGGCATCGCCTCGGCTGGGTTGCCGGAATTGGATGGCTCCACTGTTGAGTCGAAGTCGTGCAGTGAGCGTATTGGTCACGCTGAGCCGCCCCGAGATGTTGAGATCTTTGATCTCCATCGACGCGCTTGGAATGCGCAACTCGAACTCACTGTTGCTGATGCTCAGGCGCTGAATTCGGACCCCGCCGCCACCCCCACCGCTGTCCTCACTCGCCTCTTTCGGCATAAAAGCCTGGACCAGATCGAATTCGCCCTGGGCGTTTTCCCGTAGGCTCATCTTAAGTCCGGTGATCTCGATCGCATCGATGCTGACCACATCGGCCAGGAGGTTGCCGATGCTGACCTCGGCGACAAGTCGCTGGGCCTGTAAGACCAGTCGTCCGTTGGGGGCGGTGACCTGGACTCCCGTGAGGGTCAAGCCGGTTTGGGTGTCGAAGCGAATGCCGCGGCTTGTCACGGTGCCGGCGAGGGCTTCATTGAGCTTGTTGAGAGCCCAACGAGGGACCGCTTCTGTGGACAGAGCCATCGCCTGACTCGGCAGGATTGCGAGCAAGCTCAGCATCAGGGCACGGCCGGTCAACTTGAAACTCCCCGTTACCGGTTACAACCGTTTGGGGGTAAAGCCTAGTTGATCGCACACGTCAGACAAGCGATGGATGGATTGGAGGTTCCTGTGACCTTTCGGGTGGACAGCCCTTATACGCCGACCGGGGACCAGCCTCAGGCCATCGAAGCCCTCTGTCGCGGCCTGTGCGAGGGGCGGCCCGACCAGGTCCTGCTGGGGGTGACCGGCTCAGGCAAAACATTCACCATGGCCCATGTGATCGCCCAGTCGAAGCGGCCGGCACTGGTCCTGGCCCATAACAAGACGCTTGCGGGCCAGCTGTTCCAAGAACTCTCCAGCCTATTGCCCGAAATGGCGGTGGAGTATTTCGTCTCCTATTACGATTATTACCAACCCGAAGCCTACGTCCCGACCACGGACACCTATGTGGAGAAGGATTCGTCGATCAACGATGAGATCGACCGGATGCGTCACCGCGCAACTCGGGCTCTGTTGGAGCGTAGAGACGTGGTGGTGGTGGCTTCAGTCTCCTGTATCTATGGAATCGGTACGCCGGACTTCTGGCGCCAAATGATGATCTCCCTCTCGGTGGGGCAAAGTCTGGAGCCGAGGGCCTTTATGGAGCGGCTTGTCGCTGCCCTCTACGACCGCAACGATACGGCCTTTGATCGGGGGACTTTTCGGGTCCGAGGTGATCTGGTCGAGGTGTATCCAGCCCACGAACAGAACCGGGCCCTGCGCTTCAGTTTCTTCGGTGATGAACTGGAGCGGATCCAGCGGGTCGATGCCCTGACGGGGCGTGTTCTTGAGGATCTGGAGTCAGCGGTTGTTTATCCCGGCAGTCATTATGTACTGCCCGCGGACCAAATGAAGCGAGCACTGCGGGGGATTCGGCAGGAGTTGCAGACACGCCTGGAGGCCTTCAAGAGCCAAGGGAAGTTATTGGAGTTGCAGCGCTTAGACCAACGGACCCGCTACGACCTTGAACTGCTTGACACCCTTGGGACGTCCTCTGGGATCGAGAACTACTCCCGCTGGCTGAGTGGCCGGGCCGAAGGCGAGCCACCGCCCACTCTTATCGACTATTTTCCCGACGACGTGATCACCTTTGTGGATGAAAGCCACGTCACCATCGGACAGGTGCGGGGGATGTATCGTGGTGATCGGGCCCGCAAAGAAACATTGGTGGATCATGGCTTTCGCCTTCCAAGTGCCCTCGATAACCGTCCTCTTCGCTTTGACGAGTGGGTGGAGCGCCGTCATCAGGCCATCTATGTGTCCGCCACCCCGGGCGACTACGAGTTAGGGCAAACCCATGGGGAGGTGGTGGAGCAACTCATCCGTCCCACGGGACTGTTGGATCCTGAGATTGAGATCCGCCCGGTCCGAGGGCAAGTGGACGACCTCGTCCATGAGATCCGTAAGACAACCGGGCAAGGCCTGCGGGTTCTTGTCACGACGCTCACCAAAAAAATGGCGGAGGACCTCGCCGAATACTTTGAGGAGTTGGGGATACGCTGCCGCTATTTGCACGCGGATGTGGACACCCTAGAACGTATCGAGTTGCTCGCCGAACTCCGGCAGGGGGTCTACGATGTGCTGATCGGGATCAACTTGCTGCGGGAGGGCTTGGATCTACCAGAAGTCGGGCTGGTGGCCGTTCTTGATGCGGACCGGTCGGGTTTTTTGCGCAACGAGCGCAGTCTCATCCAAACCGTCGGCCGGGCCGCTCGGAACGTGAACGGTCGGGCCCTCCTCTACGCCGAGCAGGAGACGGTCGCGATCAAGGCAGTGATCACAGAGACCCATCGTCGTCGGCAGGTTCAGGCGGCCCACAATGAGCGGCATGGAATCACCCCTAAATCCACGGTCCGGGAGCTTCTGGAGATGCCCAGGGATCGCCGTTCCGAAGATCGCGATGTGGATCGCAGAGTCGCAAAACACCGCCAGAGCCATCGGGCTGAGGGGGCCTCGCCGCCGGGCCAGGACGACCTGCTGACGTTTTTGCAGTCTGCGGGCTTCTTGCCCGCCGGCGAGATGCGTCAGAAGATCAAGTCCGTCGAGCGATCGATGCGTCGGGCCGCGGCCGAACTCGACTTCGAGGAAGCAGCAAAGCTGCGGGAGGAACTCCGTCAGTTGAAAGAATTGAGCCTCCTGAGTTCTTAGCGCTCCTGCCATCTTTATGTTTGGCGTCGCAATGCACCGCGAGTCTTGGTAACAGGCGCCCGCAATCGGGGGCGTCATCATGAAGCTTGAAGGGCGCGTTCTCTTCCTTACGGAAGAAGCTGCTTTGATTGAGCGTCAACTGGGGGGGGAATCTATCGACCTCCGCGACGCACCGAAGCAGTTTGCTGTGAACACGGACGCGATGATCTCGGGGCAGGCTTGCACCCTTGGCTATACAGGCGAGATCCTGGGCCCCCACTTTCTGAAGAACTTCAAGGAGGTGGTGGGCGAGGATAGCGTTCGTTCTGGCGGCTTTCAGGTGGTTGTCGGTGGCGCTGCGTATGGCAGCGGCTCGAGCCGTGAGGTTGCTGTGGTGGCCCACCAGGGAGCCGGCATTGAACTGGTCATTGCGGAGAGCTTCCAGCGCATTTTCCAAGAAAACATGGTCTACTCGGGTCTGCCGTTTAGCGCTAATCCCGAGGTGCTTGATCGTCTACTCAATGGTGAAGAGGTGGATCTCGAGGCTTTGGCTCAGGAACTGCCCCCCTTCTTTCGCGCCGTGGCCGAAGCCGGCGGTCTGCTGCCTTACGGCCAGGCCCTACTCGATGGTGATCAGGCGCCGAGTTATCATCTCAACCCACCACGTCGCCCCATGAATGCGGTGGAGAAGGTGATCGCTTCCCGGGGCTTTCGCGGTGCAGGCCAAGCCTTTGGTCTCGCCAGCGTGTCGCCCGGCGACCAAGTCCTCTGCGAGGCGGGTTTTCGGGGGATGCATGAGTACACGGCCGGCATGGTGGTCGACCTCTACAAGAAGGAGTTTGGCGCGATCCCTGTGGTGCGCCCTGAGTTGGTGGCCTGTTTCGAAGATCACTTCGTGTTGATTGATCATGAAACCGTGCCCGAATCTGTGAAATCGAAGCGCTTAGCGCCCGCTCAACGTTTGGCCGAGGAGATGGTGGAGGCCTGTGAAGAGATGGGCCTGCGCCTCCATGGCCCAGGGCGGGCCCTGCCAGCTGGCGTTTGCCATCGTTTGGTGGTGGAGGATTATGCGGAGCCCGGCACCGTGCTTTGCTTAACCGACTCCCATAGTCCTACCGCAGGGGTGTTGAACACCTTTGCCTTTGGTGTGGGCTCGACAGCCATGGCCTTCGCCCTGCGGACGGGGCTCATTCCAGTCACCGTCCCCAAGGTCGTGCGCATCCTTGTGACCGGCGATGCCGGTGGGCTTGTGAGTCCGAAGGATCTCATTCTTCACCTCATCGGCGACCCGTACTTCAAGGAAGAGCAGTGGCGCGAGTCGGCCACGGATACCTGTGTGATCCAAGTGGGGGGTCCCGGTCTCGATCAGTGGAATGTGGATGAACTGAGTGTCATCACCAATATGACGGTCGAAGGGGGGCTGATGACAGGGATGATTGAGCCTTGTCAGCCGATCATCGACTTTCTGGAGCGGCGTCGAGGGCCCGGTCAATGGGCATCCAAGATGGTCTATCCCGATGATGATGCGTCCTACGCTCGAGTCATCGAGGTCGATCTCGCTGAGGTTCCCTTGACGGTCGCTAGCCCCGGCGACTCACGCTATCGCAAACCATTGTCCGACTGTTCGGGGGTCGATATCCACAATGTGGTGATCGCCAGTTGTACCGGTGGGTCCTATGCGGACCTCAAGGCGGCTGCAGAGGTCCTTGAGGGGCACCAATTGGCCTCTGGCGTTCGGATGACGGTGACTCCATCCTCCGAATCGGTGGCGGCCGCAGCTCAGCGGGACGGCTATCTCGATGTGTTTCGTGCTGTGGGCGCCGTGATTTCGGAGCCCGGTTGTGGTTCGTGTATCGGTAACGGTCCGGGAATTCCTCTCGAAGGCGAGGTGACGGCGAGTACGACCAATCGCAATTTCGATCGCCGAATGGGGGCAGCGGGTCCCGTCTGGTTGGTGAGTCCAGCGGTTGCAGCAGCATCGGCTGTGAGGGGCCGCCTGACGGATCCTAGGGATCTGCTCTAAACGATGGCTCGTCTCCTCATCTGCTTGGTTCGGGTTTATCAGAGGACCCTTTCGCATCTCCTAGGTGGGCAGTGCCGTTTTCATCCGAGTTGCTCCGTTTACTCCATTGGTTATTTAAATAAACATGGTGCGCTGGCCGGGATCGCCGGCACGCTGTGGCGTCTTTTTCGCTGTGCGCCATGGGGCGGCAGCGGCGATGACCCTGTCCCCGAACAGCCATGGGACTTTCCCAAGCGGAGGGGCTGAGGATGGACCGACGCCTTGCTCTGTTGTTTCTAATAGCCTGCGCCCACAGCGCTGAGATGAAGCCCGAGGTAAAGAAGCCGGAGATGATGGAAGAGACAAAAGAGACAGCAGCCCCTCTCGACGCAAGGTCCGAGGGGAAACTCGAGAACGGGATGCGCTGGGCCTTTGCCCCCCGGCCGGGCAGCGAGGTGGTCGCCGTTCAGGCCTGGGTGGGTGTGGGCAGTGTCCATGAGCGGGCTGGTGAAGAAGGGATGGCCCATCTCCACGAGCACATGCTTTTTAAGCGGACAGAAAATCTCGGGCCCGGTGACTTGGACCGCCGCGTCGCCGAGTTGGGTGGTGAGGTCAACGCTTGGACCAGTTACGATGAAACCGTCTACCACCTTCTTTTACCGGCCACGGCCTTTGAAGAAGGGCTCCAACTGTTAAAGGAGATGGTGGTTAGCGCCCGTTTTGGTGCCGAGGACCTCCAGGCCGAAAAAGAGGTCGTGGTCGAAGAGATCCGTGACAGTGAGGACGACCCGAGACAGCGCTTATCTCGACGCTTGATGATTCAGGCCTATGGTGAAGACCACCCCTTGGCTCGGGATATCGCTGGGACCGCCGCGTCCGTTCAGGGCATGAAGATCCCTGGCCTCGAGTCCTTCTATCGACAGCATTACCACCCCGAAGCGGTGGTGCTAACGGTGGCTGGGGATTTGCAGCAGTCCGCGATGCTCGCTTCCCTATCGACCCACTTCGGCTCATGGACCGGCCCGACCCGCGCCGCGGCCACCCCGCTTCCATCACGGCAATCTGGTCCAGCCGTCAGCCTCGAGTTAGAGCCGGTGGCCGAGAGTCTCTTCTCCTTCGCCTTTGCGGTGGATAGCCTGGAGCGCCGAGATCGAGTCGACCTGAACCTATTGGCCCTGGCATTGGGGCAAGGGGATAGTAGTCGCCTGCTCCGGGCCCTCCAGTACGATGATCAATTGGCCAACGGCCTCAGTACCTACCTTTTTGATCCCAAGGGGCCGGGCCTCTTCGTGGTCTCGGTAGCGACGGACCAGGCGCGCCTCCTCGACGCCTTAAAGCGGACGATTGTGGTGTTAGGCCGATTACGGAACCGACCGTTGTCCAGCCAGGAGCTAGAGCGGGCCCGCCGTCAGGTCTTATTGCAATGGCGGGCCGAGGAGGAGACAGCGGAGGACCATGCGTCCCGCTTGGGTCACTACCAACTGCACCGGGGTAACCTGAGCGCAGCGGAAACCGATTTGGAGTGGGTTCGATCGGCAACCCCGACCCGATTGCAAGGGCTGGCGAACCGTTTGTTCCAAAGCCAAAACATGGTGCTCGCCGCGACCGTCCCGAAGGGGGGGACCCCCGAGTTGGCTACGGTGCATTTAGAGTCGGCTGTGGCCGGGGCGTGGCTTGGTCTCGAGAACGAACTCGCCACCAGCCAGAAGATGCCTGAGCCTGATGCCCGTGGTCGTATTCGCATCACCTTGCCCTCCGGCATTCAGTTGGCCCTTGAGCCCCGTAAGGGCAGCGGGCTCTTCGCTGTTCAGGCCGCTTGGGAGGGCGGCGCACTCTACGAAACCCGGAGCCTCCATGGTTTGCACGCCCTGATGGCTGCCAGCCAAACGGAAGGGACCGAGAGTCTTGGGGAGTTAGCCCTCGCCAGACGCTTGGATGATCTAGGGGCAAGCCTGTACGCCCAAGCGGGCAGGAACAGTTATAGTTTGATGCTGGAGGGCCTCAGCGAAGGCTTTGATGAGAGTCTCGAGCTCTTTTTAGAGACCCTCAAGAACCCCCGTTTTGAGGCCAGCAGTGTCGACCGCGAGCGTTTGCTGGCGCTAGAAGCGGTCCGGAGTCGTGATGATCGACCCGGCCAACGTGCCTTCCATCTCGCAGCCCGATCCTTGTTTGGTCAGCATCCTTATGGTCGGCCCCTGGGCGGAAGCGAGGAGACGTTGCGGCATATCAGCGCGCAAACGATCCGGCAGTTCTATGCCCAACATTATGCACAGCGACCGCCGGCGATGATGATCGTGGGTGATTTTGACCCAGGCCTCTTCGTTGAGCGGATTCAAGCAGCCTTTCCACCCGGTGGTTCCCTGGCCGTGGCCGCTTCGGTCGCAAGGCCTGCATTGGCGCTGCAGGCGAGCCCCGAGCAACCCATCGAACTGCCACTGCCCCGGGAGCAGGTCCATCTGCTCCGGCTCTACCCGGCTCCATCCCTGGCAGACAAAACACTGCCCGAACTCCTCTTGATCGCCGAACTTCTCGGTGGGCAAAGCGGGCGCCTGTTCGATGCGCTGCGGGAGCGCCAAGGCTTGGTCTACTCGGTGAGTGCAACACCATTTCTGGGGCTTCAGGCCGGTGCGCTCTCGGTCCACTGTTCGACGGCTCCAGAGCACGTCAAAGAGGTCAGCAAGGCCCTCGATGATGTGCTCTCTCAACTGCAATCCGAGGCGCCCCCATTGGCCGAACTGAAGCGGGCTCAGCAGGGCCTGGTGGCCGGCTACAAACTTCGGCATCAGGCCAACGCTGATCGGGCCCGTAGCGGCTCGCTAGACATGGCCTATGGCCTGGGGTTGGACTGGGAAGAGCGCTTGCAGGAGCGGCTGCTCAAAGTGGAGCCGGCGCAGATCATGAGCTTTGCTCAACAACTGTTCCAGTCTGGCCGAGGTCACGAGGCACAGGTTGGACCCCCTCAACCCCAAACGACCACAGAGGCAGAAGCTGTCTCCATGGCCTTGACCCCTCAAGCAAGCGGACAGTAGGTCCGCCGGGCTGGATGATGATGCGAACTCTATCAATTCTCTGTCTTCTCATGGCTGGCGTCGCCGGCTGCTCCCAAACATCTGACTCGAAGGGGTCAGCGGCTCCGAAGCAAAAGGAGGCGCCGGCGAAACCGGCAACTGGAGTTGACCAGGGACCGTTGCCAAAGCTCGACGGCTACCCCATCAACGATCTGCCGCCATCGACCCGCAGGCCTTTCGCAACGATCCTCCAAGAGGAGCTCTGTGGTTGTGAAAGCACTCGGACACTGGCCGGCTGCTTGGCGAAAAAGGATGCATGTAAATCGGCTCAGGTGATGGCCGGACTGGTGGCCGGCTATCTCAAGGAAGGTCTGAGCCAGGCCGATGCACAGTTTAATTTCGCCAACACGGTCACCAATGGCCATTGCGGTGATCCAGTCACCTTGCCCCAGGGCGACTTTCGAGACTGGCCCCGTTTGCATCGTGGTGGCCCTGAGTCCCAGGTGGTGCTGATCGAGTTTGCCGACTTTCTCTGTGGTCATTGCGCCCAAGCTGCGCCGGAGATTGATGCGGTCATTTCCCTCGGCTTGCCCATCGACGTCGTCTTTATCCCGGTCAATGTGGGCGGCAATCCGCTCTCAAAGAAAGCGGGGGTTGCGGCTCTTGCGGCCTTCAATCAGGGGGATGACACGTTCAAGCGTTATGCGAAGTTACTGTTCAAGAATCACAGCGGTTTGACGGAAGCGGACTTGCCCAGGCTGGCCAAGGAGGCAAACCTCGACATCAAACGGTGGGAAAACGACCGCAAGGACCCCTTTTTAGAAAAACAATTCGACCAGGGCGTCACCCTCGGAAACCAGGCGGGCTTGCAAGGAACACCCTATATTTTGATTAATGGTCGACCTTTGGGCGTCCAGGTGGTTCGACATGACATGTTCGCCCGAATTCAACTGGAACGACTCCGTGGGAAGGATAACTGCGAATGACTCAGGCCCTCATCCCCTTCTTTCTCTTGGCGGCTCCACCGGCGCAAGCCGTTGCGGACGCCCCCCCTCCTGCCCCCGCAGCGCGCATTCTTCAGCGCCAGCTTGCAGGCACCCAGGTGTCCATCGAGATCCTTCCAGGTGTTCCAAAGATGGACACCGTGACTGAGGTCAAAGTCCAGATCAGCAAGAAGGGGGTTGGGGGGCCTGTGCCCGTCACTAAAGCTCGCCTGAGCGCTGAGATTCGGCCCGATATGAAAGTGACCAAGGACCGAAAGTTGCGGCGGGCATTGCGCAAGGCAAAGCCGACGGGCCGGTGGGTTCATTCGTTACCGGATCGTGGGACCTATGGCTTTCACGTGACCTTGCCAGCGAGCGGTTCGTATTTGGTGAAGGTGACTGGAACGATCGATGGCGTCGATGTGGAGACGGAATTTGGACTCCACGCAGATGTCTGGCCAGCGCCGGACCTGCAAACGGAGCAGTCGGCCCAACCCACCTCTGGTAGGAGCCGTCGGCCCCTGCTGCGTCGCCGTTAGGAGTTGTTCATGTCCCTTGCATTTGCTGCAACAATCGTCGTCGCCGGTCTGCCGATGCAGACCGGCGATCTCCCCAATGGGACTCGGCTCGTGGCCTCTCACTGCAAGTCATGTAAGGCTGAGGTTCTCTTTGATCCCATTCGACTCAACGATGTGGGCGAGCGGAAGGTGATTAAAGCCCTCGCTCGAGGCAAGGGAATCGGTCCGCTGGAAGGTTGGGATGGTCGCCGTCTTTCGGCCCTCGAAGCTTGGGATGTACTGACCTACATCCGGTCTCGGTCGATCACGCTACGGGACCTCATCCCGGGCGTGACTCACTTTGCAGCCTTCGAACCCGAGCCAAACGAATATGCCCGGCAGCGGCTCTACAAGCAGGCGAAGGTCTTCTCTTCGTCCCCCAAGCCAGAAGAGGTCAAAGGGAAGGTGATCTTAACGTGGACCGACCCGGAGGCCAGAGGGCCGGTCCGAAACCTCACGGGTAATCGGGTTGCCTACGAAGACATGGATCAAAAGCATCGCTCCGGCTGGATTATCCTGCGCCAGGTCGAAGAGGGGAAACGCCAGGTCTTTCTAGGGGTCGCTATCGATATCAAGGACACAAAGATCATCGCTGCCAAGGCGGTTCCTGCGGATGGGAAGAAGAGTTCGTCAGCCATGCGAGCGGTGGCTAGGGGCTGCAAGAACAAGGGCAGGCGGGATAACTACCGGCGTTTCAGTTGCAATGGCTCTGGGCGCCTGGCGAAGCCAATCTTCAAGGCCTTCATCATCGCCTCAGAGCAGATCTATGCATACGAGTACGAGGAGCATCGCAGCGACTTCACCAGTGGCTTAGCTGACGACGAGTAAGTCGACTTCAGGCGTGGCCGCCGACCGAGAGCAGCATGGCCAGGGAGTCCTTCTTCATGAGCTTCATCTTTTGCAAGGTCCGCACTTCGATCTGTTCCTCGACCGTTAGATAGGGGCGGTCCCGTAGTTCGAGCAGTTGGGCTTTGAGGGCCTGGTGGTCGTCCTTGAGTTGCTGAATTCGGCTGCGCAGATCGCTATGGTCGTCGTTCATCGCCATAGACCATCCGTATCAGAGAACGCCGGCGCAAACTAGTTGTTCAGCCGTGTCAGCACCGATTCGGGGATCCAGCCTTTAAGGTTTTCCCCCTGGGCAAGTCGCTGGCGGAGATCTCGGCTGGCCACTTCGGGAAGGACGAGTGGGGCCTGGTTTTTGTCTGGTGGCGCGCCCTTGCGAGCCAAGACCAAGAACGGTGCAACTCGCTGGAGTCGATCGCTCTCTGCCCACTGATCTGCTGCCTGGGCGGCATCGCTACCGATGATCCACCGGAGTTGGTCTTCGGGAAAGCGCGCTGCGAGGCTTTCGGCCGTCCGATAGCTGTAGCTCGGCCGAGCCAGTGTCTCTTCGATCGGGTCAACAACGGCCCGGCCCCCGAATGGGCGTACCAGGGCTTCACAGTAACTGAGTCGTAACGGGAAGGGGCTCAGTTCTTTGCCAAAGGGGTGGTCGAAGCACGGGATGACTCGCACCTCGTCGGCATAGCCCCCCTCTAGTAGGTATAGGATGGCCATCTGGTGGCCGAAGTGAGGGGGGTCAAAGGAGCCCCCGTAGAGGGCCCTGACCATGGAACTCACGGGAAACGGGCCGGATACTCGATCTCGTTGCCTCGGAGCCTGCCACCATTGCACTTCGCACCGCACTTGATGGTGAGAAGCAGCAATTCGGCGCCGGTGAGGAACCAGGGGTCAACCACCGGGCTATCCTCATCGCGAAAGACCTCAGCGACTTCGCCGACATCGTTGAAGCGCAGGGTCCAAGTCATACGCCCACCTTTCACGTACGCATCCCGAGACTTCGCCGCTTTGAAACGCTTTTTCAGCTTGGCATCGATGTTCCAGATGATCGGATCGATGGAGCGGGCCGCCGGTGCCGGCGATCCCATCTCAAACTCTTGGCGCATGGCATTGAGCTTCGCCTGACCCTCTTCGCCTGCCTCTGAAAGGAAGCTCAAAGCGTTCATGGGGGTTCCCTTTGCGATCTCCCACCGGGCCATAAACATGCGGGATGCAACGAGCCGTTCGGTGAACGCAGGCCCTTTGGCTTCCTGTTGGGCAAGCTGGGCCTCCATCGCTTTTTTATCCTCTTCTTTCACATCCTTCGCAGCGATCTTCTCCTTGAGCACCTCGATATTGTTGCGCAGTCGCTTGAGCTTCTTTTCTGTTCGATTCAACAGACCGCTGAAGACCTTTTTAGCTTCGGGCCCTCGCTTCAGTTTATCGAGCAGTTTGGCCCGGTGGAAAAAGCGTGCGTCTGTTTTCCCGAGGGAGGCGATGGACGCATCGAGCCATTTGAGCTCACCCACCGTATCGCTGTTGTCCCGACTGTAGCCAATCAGGAAGTTTAAGCTGCTTTCTTGGCGGGGGCGGACCTCAAGAACCGCCTTATGTTGTGCGGCCGCTTCGTCATAGCGGCGCTCCTTGGCGAAGCGCTCGGCCAGTTGCAGCCTGAGGTCGGTGTTTTCGCTGTCGATCGCCGCCGCTTTCATCAGGAGTTCGGTGGCTCGGGGGTCGCCGCCCTTGTCATAGTGTGCGGCCAGCTTCTGGAGGACCCAGAAGTGGTTCTTGTCCACAGCGTAGACTTTTTCCAAGAGGGCCAGCTCCTCGGTGGGATCAGCGCTCGCTTGGGCTTTGACCAAGTTGATCAAGGGGTGGTCAGCGACGAGGCCCTCGGCCGCTTTCAGATGCTTGCGAGCCTTGTCGAAACGCTTCCGAGCGAGATGCCCTAAGACGTAGGCGTAATGGATCGATGCCAGCTTGATGGACGTGGGTCCCAGCAGCATATCGGCTTGGGTGAACATGCGCTGTTCGGCCAGGAACATCCCTCGGCAGAGAAAGGGCCAGGGCGCGAAGCTGTTGATCTGGCCGCGCTCTTGAAGATTTTTCATCTTCATGCAGGTGCGCCAGCCTTTTTGACGATCGGCTTGAACGACTGCCCACTTCATCATCTTGAAGGGGTCTGTCTCGTTTTCATCGATGGCGTAGGCTTTTTCTTCGACCGCACCGGTGTTACCGGCCGTAGACCGACTCAAGGCCATATAGGCATCGAGGAGTTCCCGGTCTTGCTCCACGGTTGGCGTCGCGGCAGCGAGGCGATTCGACCCTGCACTGGTGATCGGTTCCGTGGGTTCTGGCGTGCTTGCACACGACGTCAGTGCGAAAAGGGCGAGAGTTGAACTGAGGATCCGCAAGTTAAGGCCCCCTTTGGTGCAGGTCACCATGTGCACAAGCGGGCTGAGCGTCAAGCGCCGGATTCATGGAACTTGCGGACTTCTCTCTGCCGCTGCTAACGTGCGCCCCAACACGGGATGGAGTCGACTCCCATTGATCATCGGTATCGATTTAGGGACTACCAATAGCGCTGCCGCCTATACGGATGACGAGGGTCGCTCGAGACTCGTCACGATGCCGGGCGGCGGCTTCAGTTTTCCGTCAATCTATGCGGTTGACGACGAGGGCCGAGAGCTCGTCGGTTTTGATGCTCGCCGCCAATGGCAACTCAATCCAAACAACACCGTTTACGGTGCAAAGCGCCTTATCGGCCGTCAGTACGACGCCGATTTTATCGAGGAGATCGCCCGTTTCTTCACGTACTCGTTGATTCGTAGCGAGCACGACACGGTCGAGGTGGAGCTGGCCGGCAAGCGGCGGACGCTCACCGACATTTCGGCGCGTATTCTCGGCGCAGTACACGAGATGGCCGAAACCAATTTGGAACGGCGCATCGACCAAGCTGTGGTGACCGTACCTGCCTATTTCGATGACCGGCAACGGCAGAGCGTGAAGGATGCAGGGGCCGTCGTTGGCCTGGAAGTGGTGCGGGTCATTAACGAGCCGACAGCGGCCGCCCTCGCCTACGGCTATGGCCGGGAACTGAGCGAGCGAGTCGTTGTCTTCGATCTCGGTGGCGGCACCTTCGACGTGAGCATTATCGAAATCAGGGACAACGTCTTCGAGGTCGTGGCCACCGATGGTGACCTGTTCTTGGGCGGCATCAATTTCGATCAGGCGCTGCTCGAATTCATCATCAACGAGTTTCAGCAAGAACACGGCGTTGATTTGAGCCAGGATGGGACAACGATCCAGCGCCTCCGTGAGATGAGCGAACAGGTAAAGATTGACCTCTCCAGTCGCACGGAAGCCACCTTCTCAGTCCCCTTTGTCGCCTTTAATGATGCCGGTGAACCTCTCGATGTTGAGCGGGTGATCACTCGGGAAGAGTTTCAGTCCCTTGTCCAGGACCTGGTCGATCGGACCATCGAGGTCTGCGCCGGCGTGATTGAGGACGCAGGCCTGCGACCGGAAGAGGTGGATGAGGTTCTCTTGGTCGGTGGCCAAAGCCGCATGCCGGCCGTGGCAGACAAGGTGAGCGAATACTTCGGAAAAGCCCCGTCAAAGGGGGTTCACCCCGATGAAGCGGTTGCTTTGGGGGCCGCTATTTTCGCCAGTGCGCTGGAAGCCGAATCCGGAGGCGCTGAACAAGCGGTCACCCTACTCGATGTGATCTCCCTGGCCATCGGCATCGAGCGAGCCGATGGGGAGATGTTTGAAATCTTCCCGAAAAATACGCCGACGCCGAACCGCAAGGATCTGATTTTTACGACCAGTCGGGACCATCAGCGGGAATTGGTGATGAAGATCTACCAGGGCGAGGACCGGATCGCTGCCAACAACCAGCATCTGGGTGAGCATAATTTCGACGGCATCAAGCCAGGTCATGCGGGCAGTGTCCGTATGCAGACTCGATTTGATCTAAGCGTTGACGGTTTGCTCACCCTTCATGCCCGGGATGTGGATACGAAAAAAGCCGTTCGTCATTCTCTCAAGGTCCCTGGTCTCGACCGAGTGGCATCGGATGCCCCCGAGCCCGATGACTGGGCTGCGGAGTCTGGCGACCCGTGAGGCACCGCTTGGCGGTGGCCCTCGTGGCGCTGGCCTTCCTCTTTCTCTTTCTTGCCCTGATGCGGGAGGCGCCCACCACCTACACGGTGCCCGAGCAACTTCGTCATCCCGAGCTCGAATTGACCGAGCCAAGCGACGAAACCCTAGAAACCCTTCGCCGTCAGATCGAAGCAGCGGCTCGCAGGCCAGCGCCAACACAACTTGTCGATGGGGGGCCGCGGCGAGATGCAGGGATGCAGTGGTTTGATGCCGGTGCTGATTGGCACAACGATCCGATCGTGAAGCGGGCAGCTGTCGGTGAGTCCATTCCGTCGGACGGCTCCTGGGATCCTTTGCGTCCCGACGCTTCCCTCGCGAGCGAGGGCGAGCGCGAACCTTAAAAATAGGCTACGCTCCCTGGGCAAAAGGCCTCGTTTGCCTTTTGCCTTACCGAGTTCGGAGCGAAAATGAGTTTGCGAGCCCTCATAGTTCTTACCTCTTTTGTCGCAACCTCTGCTTTTGCAGGGCGTGGCGGCGGCGGCGAAAATTCCGGTGGTTACACTTGGGTTGATAACCAAGAGCCCGATGGTCCGGCCTTCGAGTGGACCGAGCCAGGCCGAGGCGCGACGAATCTAGACTTTGGTGATGACCAGACCCGGGAGATCGACTTCCCGCCCGGCTTTAGCTTTGAGTTTTTCGGTGAGACTTACAACTCGATTTTCGTGTGCTCGAATGGCTGGGTGACGTTCGTTCCGACGGCCTCGGTGAACTACACGCCCCGGCAGGAGTTGCCGGACAATGCCGCGCCCATGGGCATGCTTGCGCCCATCTTTACGGATCTCAATCCCTCGATCAACGGCGGTCAACTTGAGAATGGCGTGTGGGTCCATATGGATGGCGATGAGTTTCTCGTCACCTGGCGAGCGCCGTTTTTCAACAGGAACGAGATCGGTGCCGTCGAAGCCCAACTTCGTCTTACGCAACCCAATATCGTCAACTTCAACTATCGCCAGATTCCTGGGGGGAGTGGCCAGACGATTAGCGCCGGTCTTGAGGCCTCCGACCGACTCGATGGGGTCGGCAGCTTCTTCGGTGAGATCGAGAATTCGGTCACCAACTATGCGGTGGCTTGGACCTACGACCCCCAGGATGTGAACCATCCGCCGGAGATCATCGACCTGGACGATCGGGCCGGTCTCACCGGCACTCTGGTTCAGTTCACGGTCCAGGCCCTTGATGAAGATGATGACCCGTTGACATTCAGCATGAGCCCGTTGGCTGGTGCTGAGTTCAATACGGCCACCGGCTTGTTTCGATGGACACCGACGCCAGGCCAGGAGGGGGAGCACCAAGTGACCTTCACGGTCACGGATGATGGCGTGCCGCCACTGAGTGACGACCAAACGATCACCATCAGCATCGACCGGCCCAATGGCCCACCAGAGGTGACGTCGCAGCCCCCAACAACAGCCACCGTTGGTGAGCAGTACAGCTACCAGATCGTCGCCATCGATCCCGATGGGGATACGCTGACCTACATTGGGCGCAATAATCCCGATGGGGTGGTCGTCAGCCGAGTGACCGGCCTTGTGACTTGGACGCCCACGGTCGACCACGAGGGGGAGACCCACTCCTTCCGTGTGATCGTGCGGGACAGCCAAGGGGGGGCAGTGACCCACTTTTGGGAGGTTGCGGTGGGCGAGGGGGCACCGCCGCCGAATTCGCCGCCAGTCTTTACGAGTAACGCACCCACCACGGCGATCGCCGGGGTCCAGTACGTCTACGACGCGGATGCGGTCGATCCGGATGGGGATGCGATCGTCTACAGTTTGAGTCGAAACAACTGCCCGAATGGATCCATCATCGACGCGGGGACGGGGGTGTTTCGCTACACCCCGACGATCGATATGGTAGGCGAGGTCTTCTCCTGCCGAATTCGAGCGACCGACGCCAACAATGGGTTCAATGTCCAGGTCTTTAACGTCACCGTTCAGCCGGAGCCGCCCCCCCCCAATCAGGCACCCCAATTTACCACGCAGCCCCCCCTCGTGGCGGTTGTGGGCGGAACCTATAGTTACGATGCCGACGCAGTGGACCCGGAGGGCACCCCCGTTGTTTTCAGCCTCGACCAAGGCCCAACGGGCTCCAGTGTGATGGCGAACTCTGGTCTGGTTCGCTGGAACCCGACGCCGGGACAGGCGGGCAACAGTTACCAGTTCATTCTCACGGCCGAAGATGGTGATAATTTCAGGAACAACCAGACGTGGTTTGTCGAGGTCGATGAGGAACCGAACAACCGGCCTCTCGTGACCTCGAATCCCAACACAGAGGCCTATGTTGGTCTGCTCTATCAGTATGTGATCCTCGCCACCGACCCCGATGGCGACGCCATTAGTTATGACCTGTTGACCGCGCCGGAAGGGACCACCATGGACCCCAATGGCCGGCTGACATGGACCCCGGGTGAAGGGCTTGGTGGTACGCTGCAGTTCTTCCGTGTGCGCATCTCCGATAGTCGGGGGGCGTCGCTGTTGCACGAGTGGAACGTGCTGGTGAGTAATGAGGCCCCGGACAACTTGGATCCGGTGATCACATCGAGTCCCAACACCATGGCTCAGATCGACCAGCTCTACACCTATGATGTGGTGGCCACCGATGGGGATGGGGACCCACTACAGTACGCCCTTTTGACCGGCCCAGCGGGGGCAACCCTAGAGGATCGACAGGTCCGGTGGACGCCCACAGAGGCCGATGACGGTGTGGCCCGAACCTTCGTTGTGGAGGTCTCCGATGGGCAAGGTGGCAGTACCCGGCAGCAGTGGCTCGTCGTTGCCAGCGTGGATCCAGGCAATAACCCGCCGGTGTTCACCTCTGTACCCAGTCAGTCGGCGACGGTCGGTGAAGCTTATCGCTACGACGTGACCTACGATGACCCCGATGGGGATTCAGTCACCTTGCGTTTGGTGGGCGGTCCCGCCGGCGTGGAGCTCCGAGACGACCGGGTCACGTGGACTCCCGGGCCGCAGGATGGTGGCCAGCGGCGCCGCATGACCTTGGAGTTGACCGATAGTCGCGGCGCCACGGCGCAGCAAGTCATCGATATTGATGTGGAGGTGGTGGTGGCCAACGAGCCCCCCGTCTTCACAAGCGAGCCGGAAGGCACGGCCTTTGTCGATGAGGAGTATGTGTACCGACCCCAGGGGAATGATCCGGAGGGGGGCATTGTCACCATGCACCTCACCACGGCGCCAGCAGGAGCACGCTTCGAAGGCGGTTTGCTCACCTGGACGCCAGGTCAGGCGGAAGGCGGCCGAAGCCACGCCTTTGAGTTGGTGATTCGTGATGCTCAGGGGGCGGAGTCCAGCCAAGGGTGGCAGGTGTTTGTAGACCAAAATATTGCCAATCGAGCCCCCGCAATCACGTCGGTGCCGGTGACGTCCGCTCAAGTGGGTGAACTCTATACTTACCAGGTCACCGCAGAAGACCCCGAAGGGGATACCATCCTCTTTATCTTTCCCGATGACAACCCGCCCCCCGATGGCATGGAGATCGACAATCGAACCGGTGAGATCACTTGGACGCCGACGGCGGACCAAGGTGACGAAGCCCATCGAGTGGTCGTGGTCGCTGCCGATGAGGGCGGGCTCTTCGATGCACAGATCTTCGATGTGGGCGTGGGCGTCAACGCCAACGGGCCACCCACGATCACCTCTGCCTGGCCCATCGAGGTCCCGTTGGGCGAACAATACGTCTACACCGTCGTTGCTGAGGATCCAGATGGCGATGCGCTGCGCTACTTTATCGATGAGGACCGCTGCCCTGAAGACATGGTCATCAACATGATGACGGGTCGACTGACGTGGATGCCCTCAGCTCCGTTTGTCGACACCACAGTCAGTTGCTTATTGGGTGTGGTGGACACCGGTGACTTGGTGGATTTGCAAACCATCTCCTTCCGGGTGGTGGAGGGAGCGAATCAAAATAGCGACCCGGTGATCACCTCATCCCCCAGCCTGGTTGGCAGCGCCGGTCAACTCTACGCTTACAATGTCACCGCCTCAGACCCCGACGGCGATAACTTGAGCTATGAGTTGCTCAGTGGTCCCAACGGCGCACGCTTTGTTCAACAGGGACCCGTCAATGGTATCGCCTGGTTGGTGCCCGAAGGCGCCGAAGGCGATAGTTTCGCCTTCGAGATTGTTGTGCGAGACGGCAACGGTGGCTCGGTGAACCAGGCTTGGACCGTAACGGTGGGCGAAGGGGATGCCAACCAACCGCCGGTGATCACCTCTTCGCCGGGCCTCGCGGCCGCTCCCGATCTGCTCTACCAATATCAGATTCAAGCCTTCGATCTCGACCGTGACCGAATGACCTACGCCCTTCTCGGGGGACCGGTTGGCGCGACGATGGACAATCAGGCCGGTACGTTGCGCTGGACACCCACCGAAGGTCAGCAGGGACAAAGCTTCAGCTTCCGAATTGAGGTTCGGGATGAGAATGATGGCACGGCCGAGCAGAGTTGGACCGTCGAGGTCACCGGTGAGCCGCCGCCCCCGCAAAACCGAGCACCGGTGATTATCACCGAGCCACCCACCGAAGCCGAGGTAGGCGTCGAATACCGTTATGCGGCCGAGGCGAATGACCCCGATGGAGACCCCTTGTTTTGGGTTCTACCCGAAGAGCAGTCTCCTCCCGAGGGGATGGAGGTCGACGCGGCCACGGGGTTGGTGACCTGGACCCCGGGAGAGGAACTTGATGGGCGTTCCGTTTCGGTGACCCTCGCAGTCTGGGACGGCGTGCTTTGGGACGCTCAGGTCTTCCAAATTGGTGTGGGGCGGCCGGCTGCGAACACAGCGCCTCAGTTTACGTCGAGTCCGCCGAACCAGGCGACGGCCGGCGAGCAGTTTGAGTATCGGGCGACTGCGGAAGATCCGGACGGCGATCCTGTCTTCTTCGGTTTCGTCGATGATGAGGAGTGCCCCTTCGAGATGAACTCGAACACGGGCATGGTCACTTGGACGCCCAGCAATGCACTTATTGGGCAAACCATTGCTTGCATTCTCGTCGTGGTCGATCCGGGCGAGTTGGCCGACACACAAGCGCTTTCCTTGACGGTGACCGATGGACCCCCGGCCAACAACCCGCCGGTGATCATTAGCGAGCCCCAAGACCGGGTTACTGAAGGGCAGTCCTATCGCTACGATGCCCGGGGTGAGGATGAGGATGAGGACCGCTTGACCTGGCGTTTGACCGCCGGTCCCCCCTCGGCCGTGCTCAACCCCGCCAGTGGTCTGTTGGTCTGGACCCCTAGCGATATCGATTTAGGCAGGACGGTGAGTTTTGCCATCGAGTTGAGTGATGGGCGGGGTGGTGTACATCGGCAAAACTGGAATGTGAGCGTGGTGCCTGAAGAACCCCTCAACGAGCCCCCCGAGATCCGGTCTGAACCGGGGACGGCGGCCGTCGCCAATCAAGCTTATCGCTACGATGCACTGGCCTTTGATCCCAACGATGATGTCTTGAGTTGGCGCTTGCTTGAAAGCCCAAGAGGGGCGGAGATCAACGCGAGCAGTGGGACACTTCTCTGGATTCCGAGCGCTGGGGATCGGGGTGAGCACGTCTTCCAGATCGAAGTCTCTGATGGTCAGGCCAGTGACCGGCAGCGGTGGGAAGTGGTCGTGTCACCGCCCGTAGGTGGTAACAATCCGCCAGCGATCACGACGGTGCCCCGTACCTCGGTCTTCCTGGCCACCGAGATGTCCACTTTTCTACGGGCGATCGACCCCGACGGTGATCCCCTGACTTGGCGCCTCGTCACAGTACCAGCCGCAGCGCTTCTCGAGGACCAACGGCTCACGTGGACGCCAGCCCTTGGTGACCTCGGTCGCAGGCATCAGTTTTCGGTGGAGGTGAGTGATGGCCGGGGAGGCACGGATACACTCAGTTGGGAGGTGGAGGTGCCCAATCGGCCGCCCTCAATCGAGTCGGAACCGAGACTCACTGCCCAGGCCCGTCAAAGTTACAGCTATTCCCCCAGAGCGGATGACCCGGATGAGGGTGATGTCTTTAGCTGGGATCTGGACGAGGCTCCCGAGGGAATGACGATCGACAGTCAAACGGGTCGCATCCAGTGGGTTCCCACCGACGAGCAGGGCAACAGAAGCTTCCTCGTCGTTCTGACGGTCTATGACAGCCAGGGGGCCGTTGATCGGCAGAGTTGGGAACTGGGTGTGGACGAGGACCCAGGCAACCGAGCGCCTCGAATTACCAGTTTCCCCGAGGCCTCGGTGGTTGCTGGTGAGGTTTACCTCTACGAGGTCGAAGCCAGTGATGCTGATGGCGACCGAATGACGTTCTCGTTGGTGGAGGGGGACTTCCCGGCTGGGATGTCCATTGATCCATCCAGCGGCGTCTTGCGGTGGAACGTGCCCCTGGGTCTGGGCGGGGAGTCCGTCGTCTTTACCGTGAGGGTGGACGACGTGAACGGTCTGTTCGATGAGCAGCGGACACTACTTTCCGTTCTGAATCCGGCGGTCAATATGGCGCCAGTTTTTGGTTCTGAGCCGCCGGCTGAGGGGGTTGTTGGTGAGCGCTACGACTTCTCACCTCGTGCTTTTGATGGCGAAGGAGATCCCTTCACCGTCGAACTGGTGCGGGGGCCGCCGAGCGCTCAATGCTCCGATAGCCGCTGCAACACGCTGAGCTGGGTTCCCACTGGTGTGGGACGCTACAGTTTCAAATTGGAGGCCACCGACTCTGAAGAGAACCGAAGCGAGCTAGCCTGGGAGGTGGTGGTTAGTCTGCCTGCGCCCAACGCTCTGCCGGCCTTTACCAGCAGCCCAGAAACGATCGCCCGCATTGGGGAGTTGTACGAATACACGGCCCGGGCCACGGACCCAGACTCTGATGACGAGTTGGTCTTCAGCCTCGCTCTGAACCCGCCAGGAATGACCATCGACGAAGAGACGGGCGAGATTCGTTGGCGACCCACCCGTCTCGATCTCGGCTTTCAAACGGTCGTCGTTCAGGTCAGCGACGGTAACGGTGGGAGCGCAACGCAAGAATACGAGTTGGCCGTGATCGATGAGGGGGAAAATGCACCACCTCAGTTTACGAGCCAGCCGCCAACAGAAGCCTACCCAACCCTGCCTTACAGCTACCAAGTGGTGGCTTCGGACAGCGATGGAGACCCTCTGCTTTACGAGTTGAAGGACAGCCCGGAAACCATGACCATCGACGAGAACCAGTTGATCAGCTGGACGCCGAGTTTGTCGGAGGCAGGAAGCGAATATCGAGTGGTGATCGAGGTGACCGACGGTGCCCTCGTCGATACGCAAATCTGGACCATCACGGTGGCCACTGAGATTCCGGAAGGACCCATTGCCGATGCAGGGCCTGATCAAGAGGTGGATCCGGGTTTGGTCCAGCTGGATGGGAGCAACAGTCGGGATCCCTTTAACGGCACCTTGAGTTATGCGTGGCGCCTCGATGAAGGGCCTGAGCCCGTCGAGATCGCCTCCTCCGCCCAGGCGATCACCACCGTGGATTTACGCTATCCCGGCGACTACACCTTCAAGTTGACCGTGACGGCCACCGATGATGCTGGTGAAAGCCTATCGGCCGATGACTCGGTGACGATCCGGGTTCGTTATGCCGGCCCCATCGTGGATGCGGGTCCAGACACCCGGGTCAGTTTGTCTTCGGAAGAGGGCCAGCGGACCGTGGCTCTCGATGGCACAGCGAGTACTTATCAGCGGGGTAGTGACGGAACTGCAGCCTTCCTGTGGGAGCAGGTTGAAGGCCCCCGTGTGGAGATCGAAGCTGCGGACACGCTACGACCCAGTTTCACGGTCACTGAAGGCGGAAGCTATGGCTTTCAACTCACCATCACCGAGGAGGGCTTCGAGCCCGGCACGGACACGGTAATGATCACCGTCCGAGCGGAGCAAACCTCCAACTCGGGTGTCGGTGAGTTTGCGGTACCGGAATCGCCCTGTGGTTGTGCTGGTACCAGCCCATGGGATCTGGGCCTATGGCTGCTCTGCGGGTTGTTCCTCCTGCGGCGCCGGCGTTTGGTCTAGGCAGTCGGCGCCACAATTGGTTCCCAGCGGGGGTTCGCAGTCCTCGCCTGGTTCAACTTTACCGTTACCACAGGTGGCCACGGGGCCGCCCCGGTCTTGGGTCGTGCGGGTTCTTTTTTTCGGTAGACTCAGGACAAGGGCGATGAGCATCACCGCCATAAAGCTGAGCCCAATCACGAGCGGGCGCAGGCGAGACCGGGGCTTTGTTGGCTTCCGTAGGGGGGCCAACATCGCTTCGATCTGTTGGTCATCCAATGGGTTGTTCTCGTCGCTCAAAGCCTAGGACCTCCGCCTCTCTCCATGCCCTCTTACCCCCGGTAGACCTGTTCCATAAAGATCTGTAGGGTCCGCTCACAGGAGGGATGACGCCTTTTGAGCACTACCCTGAGGACTTTTATCCTACTCGATTCGATGCAGCCCCAGTTGGCCGGCTACGTGGGGACCACATCTCGGGCATTCTTGCCCGTTCCCTACGTGGCGTCCCTCTGGGTGGAGATCGCCCCTGGGATGGCCATCAATCGAGTGACTGACACAGCACTGAAGGCCACGGCCTGTCAGCCGGCCATGCAGGTGGTTGAGCGGGCCTACGGCTCCCTCGAGATGCACCACGAGGACATCGGCGAGGTCAAAGCGGCAGGTAAAGCCATCCTTGGCGGCCTTGATCTACAAGAAGACCAGCGGATCAAACCGAAAGTGGTCTCCAATGAGATCATTCGCTCTGTTTCTCCCTACCAAAGTCAGGTCATCAACAAGTTCCGCTTCGGTTCGATGATCGTGCCAGGGGAGAGCCTCTTTATCCTCGAGTGTAAGCCAGCTGCTTATATCGCTTTCGCTGCCAACGAGGCGGAGAAGGCGGCGAATGTGAAACTTATTGAGGTCCGCCCCTACGGTGCCTTCGGCCGGCTCTACTTGAGTGGGACGGAAGCGGAAATTGATGTGGCGGCCAAGGCCGCGATCGACGCCCTCGAAAGCGTCACTGGCGTAGATGAATAACTGAGATGACAGGACCGACACCTGTCGGCGAAGAGGAGAAGCTGAGATGTCCGATGCCCTTGGCATGATTGAGACACGCGGATTTGTGGGCATGGTGGAAGCCAGCGATGCCATGGTGAAAGCCGCTCGTGTGGAATTGGTTGGCTACGAGAAGATTGGCGGAGGCTTCGTGACCGCTGTGGTCCGTGGCGATGTGGCCGCTGTTCGGGCAGCCACGGAAGCCGGCAGCCGAGCCGCAGAGCGGGTTGGCGAGTTGGTCAGCGTTCACATCATTCCGCGGCCCCATGGCAACGTGGATGAGGTCCTTCCCCTGGGCCGGGCGCCTAAGACGGGCAAATGAAATTAGCCCGAGTGGTCGGGACCGTGGTCTCGACCCGCAAAGAGGCGGCCGTGGATGGTCTTCGGCTCATGTTGATCGCGCCTACGGATGAAGCCGGGGAGGCGGCGGGCAATCCCATCGTTGCCGCAGACGCAGTTGGCAGCGGGGTCGGGGAGCTGGTTCTCTTTGCCTCCGGATCCTCTGCTCGGCAGACGGCGGTGACCAAAGACCGTCCTGTCGATGCGGTGATCATGGCCATCGTCGATGTGGTCGACCGAGATGGGCAAACCACCTATGCCAAAGGCGTTGGGGAGGCCTAGATGAGCCTAGATTCCGCAAGCATTGAGGCCATCGTCAATCAGGTGGTTTCTCGCCTCCAAGGCGGCGCCGGCCATTCAGCGGCGCCGGTCCCGGTGGATGTGGCCGGTGGCAATGGTGTGTTCTCGGATCTCGATGATGCGATCACCGCGGCCACGGTGGCCCAGCGGGAGTTGGTCGCCCTCAGTCTAGAGGACCGAGAACGGATCGTCGGGGCGATGCGGAAATGCACGCTCGACCAACTCGAGTCCCTCGCCCGGGACGCGGTTCAAGAAACCGGCCTGGGTCGAGTGGAAGACAAGATTCACAAGAATCGGCTCGTTGCGACGAAGACACCTGGAACTGAGATCCTCACCCCTTGGGTTCGCACCGGCGACCATGGCCTCACTCTTGAGGAACGGGCCCCCTATGGGGTGATCGCCGCGATTACTCCGTGCACGAACCCGACGGAAACCATCCTTTGCAATGGATTGGGCTTTGTGGCCGCGGGGAATTCGGCAGTCTTTAATGTGCACCCGGCGGCGAAGCGGTTGTCGGCTCGCTTTATCGCTGATCTGAACCGAGCGATTGTAGGGGTCGGCGGCCCTCGGAATCTCTTAACGTGTATCGCCGAGCCCACCATTGATTCCGCCGGCAACCTCATGACTCATAGTGGCACACGCCTGGTGGTTGTGACCGGAGGTGGGGCGGTTGTTCGGGCGGCGATGACCAGTGGCAAGCGCTGCATCGCAGGGGGACCAGGAAACCCGCCCGTCGTCGTCGACGAGACAGCCGACCTCGATGCCGCTGCCCGGGGGATCATCGCGGGCGCAAGCTTCGACAACAACATCATTTGCACCGATGAAAAAGAGGTGCTGGCCGTGGAGTCCATCGCCGACTCCCTTCGAGACAAAATGGTCGCGACCGGTCAGGCATTCCTCGTTAAAGGTGATGCCCTCCGTCGCCTCGAACAGCTGATCATCACGCCAGATAACCACGTCAACCGTGAGTATATCGGCAAAGATGCTGCCTTCATTTTGGATGCAGTCGGCGTGCGCGCACCGGCCCAGACCCGGCTGATCATCGCCGACGTCGACGAGAGTCATCCTTTCGTTCAACACGAACTGCTGACGCCGATCGTCGGGATTGTTCGTTATCCAGATGTACAGGCTGCCATCGACGGTGCGCTGCGCTGTGAGCATGGCTATGGGCATACGGCCAGCATGTGGAGTCGGAATCTCGACAACCTCCACGCGATGGCCCGGGTCTGCAACACCAGTATTTACATCAAAAATGCCAGTAACTTTGCTGGCTTGGGTCACGGTGGCGAGGGGCATACCTCGTTTACCATCGCAAGTCCGACGGGGGAGGGCCTGACCACCGCACTGTCCTTCTCCCGTATACGGCGTTGCACCTTGAAGGATCGGTTCCGGATCGTCTGATGATTCCCCTGCAGTCTCAATCCCTGCCGACGGCTTCATGCGTGGGGGGACTGGAACTGGACTCTCTTGCTCGGTCAGCCCGATGCATCGACAGCTTGATGAAGGCCGCGACGGTTCGACTCCTCTGTGCTCAGAGTTTCTCCCAAGGCCGCATGCTCATTCTCTTCGACGGGGGTGTTGAAGCGGTTGAGCGGGCCAGCGACGCTGCCCTTCATTGCGGCGGAAAGCGGGTCGTCGATCATTTTGTCCTCCAAGCGCTGCATGCTCGGGTCGTCGCAGGGCTGGCCGGTGAGATGACGGCGAGTTTCGAAGTCGATGAGGCTCTGCTCTTTGTCGAGACCGCCAGCCTTTGTAGTCAAATTCGAGGGCTCGATGCGGCCTTCAAAGCCGTGGCGTGCGGCCTGGCAGGCCTCCGCCTTGGGCAGGGTATTGGGGGGAAGGGGATCGCCATGCTGACCGGGGCCCAGGCTGACCTTGAGGTGGCCGCACTGGACTTTCAGGCCAGTGCCGGCGCAGGCTTCCTCGAGTCCCAACTCATTGCTCGCCCTGACGAGGGGCCCGCGTGGGAAGCGCTCTTTGCTCCGGAGAAGCGATGATGATGCCTCTATTTCTCTTGGTTTTCGCAGCGGCGGATTTGCCCACGGAACCCGGTGATTGGACCGGCCTGCGGTCTGAGTCGGCGCTGCTCCTTGAGGTACAGAGTGGTAACTCGGAAGCCTGGATCGACTACTGTCATGCCGGTTGGCGATTGAGGGATCAGGCAGTGATCAAGGATTGCGGGAGCAACGCAGCGGAGCCGGCCCGCAGTGTGGCGAAGGCCGTCATTGAGACGACGACGGTCAAAGCTGACAATCGCTGGGGCCTTCGGATTGCCCTGGAGCGCACGTTTTTAGAGACCAAGTTTAAGGAGGCCCGGCGACTGGGCCAAAGCCTCTACGAGTTGGAGCCGGACAACATCTGGGCCGCAGAGATGGCGATCCATAGTGCGATTCGTGGGGGTGAAACGGCCATGGCCTACGCCCTCGCCCTCCGCTCTAAGGAGCGTTTTGGAAGTCACTTTGATGGCCTGGTGCGCAAAACCGAGTCCGAATTACGCAATGCCTACGGTGGCAGCACCGCGTGGCTCTTTCTTGCCGGTATTTTGATCCTCACCTTTGTGATCTTTCGGCAAGGGCGACAGCGCTGGGGCGGCCAGGGGGGTCGTGGGCGCCGTCGGGGGCGAAGCTAGCCGCCGATCCCCCGCATGGCGTTCTCGCCAGCATAACCCTCTTCAAAGCGGTGGCCTTCCGGTTTCAAGCCCATGGCCAGGAGCATGCCATTAAGGAGTTCATCCTCGCCGCAGGCGCGGCGAAGAAGCGGTCGTAATTCGTAGCCTAGATTCGAAGCTAGGCAGGGCCTAAGACCGCCGGTGGCCGTCAGGCGAGCGCGGTTGCAGCTAGCGCAAAAGTTTCGCGTGGTTGCGCCGATGACACCGAGCTTCTGATGTTTCTTGCCCTCGTGGTACCAGTAGTCGGCCGGGCCGCGGCCATAGGCCCGAGCTTCATCCGGTGATTCGGGCACGACATCAAAGGCCCCAAGGATCTGCTGAGCGTCCACTCTTCGGTGGGTGGCCAGGGCGCCGGCCCCAATGGGCATCAACTCGATGAATCGTGGCGTCAGGCCGAGATCCCAAGCGAACTGGGCGAGGTGAAGCAGTTCGCCATCGTTTTCTCCGCCCATGACCACCGTGTTGGTTTTGACCTCAAAGCCCCTGGCCACGGCCCCGTGAATGCCCTCTAGGGTCGGTGTGATATCGAGACCCCCCGACAAGCGCTGGAATCGCTCCGGGCTCAGCGAGTCGAGGCTCACGTTGATCCGTCTCAGTCCGGCGGCCCAAAGGGCTTCCGTTCGTTGGGCAAGGCGCCAAGCGTTGGTGGTCAGGGCCAGGTCAGTGATCCCGAGACC
>PBND01000020.1 GCA_002722845.1 Myxococcales bacterium
CTGTGGTAGATCTGACTGGCTTGAGCGAGCGCACTGACAGCTTCGTCAACCCTTCCCAAATTTCCGAGGACTCTTCCCCCACCGTTGAGTGCATCGGCTTCGCCCAGCGGCATCCCCGCTTCGGAAAAGCTTCGTCCGGCCCGGCGGAAATCCTGCAGGCTCGCTTCGCTGTTCCCAAGGGTTTTTAACACCCGCGCAGAAGCCAGGTACGAGCGAGCGATAACCCTTGGGTCTGTCTCGTTACCGATCGTTTGAATGAGTTCGTCCCGGAGTCCTTCAAGTTGATCCGTTTTGCCGACCCATTCTGCCCAACTGATTTCGTCGGTGAGGACCGCAAGGCGGTCGCTCGCCGTCGAAGCGATCGAGCGAGCGTTGCTCAATAGCTTGCCGGCCGCTTCCGGCTCACCTCGCACGCGATTCCATCGCGACGCCAAAATATGCCCCAGAAGGCTAATTTCAAGCTCGTCTGCCTCCATTGCTTGTGCTGAGTGTTCACCCAACTCATCAAAAGCCCGACGGTGAAATGCGAGCATACCAAGCAGGGCTTGCAACTGAAAGTAGAGAAGCGACTTCGTAGGTAGGCACGCTATACATTCCTCAGCGTCCTGGCCCAGGGCCAAGGCCCGATCATACTCGCCGAGGCGCATTCGATGCCGGGCAGCCACCAGATAAGCTCGAGCAGCCCCTTCCACATCACCAGCTTCACGACGATGACCTGCCAGTCGAGCTGCTTCCACGCCGTGGTCCTCGCCAAAACGGCTGGCCAGCATCCTTGCGATCGCTTGGTGCTGCCCTTGCCAGCGCCCACTCTGCCGACAACGGTCGAGCAGCAGTTGGTGAAGTTGCGCATCGGCAAACCGCATCACGAGGCCCCTCGCTCGAAAGGTCACCAGACCGGCCCGGTCGAGCCGGTCAAGGAACTCCTCCTGCCATGGGAGACCAGCTTCGGAGCCGGCCTGCATCAGTTCGTGAACCTCGGTTTCCTGGCCCAAGAGGGCTGCGAGTTCCAAAAACGGCAGCGCCTCGTTCAGCTGCTGACCCAAGACCTGTTCGAGGCGACGGGCCCAGAGCTGGATCATATTGTCCGGAAGGTCGAGTTCATCTCCCGGGGCCAGATGAAAGCCTTCGGGTCCGTCATGGAGGCGACCTTCCCCGGCGAGCTGCTCAACCAGGTGGACAGCGATGGATGGTCTGCCTCCCGAATGTCGGGCCAGGTTCGCACTCAGCGCGTCTGCGACCGGCAGGTGATCGCTGATCAATTGGGCTGTATCCGGTAGGCTAAGGGGGCCGACCGGCAGCCTGTCAGCGGTCACTTTTTCTAGGAGGGAATGGCACAAAGAGCCTTCACTAACCGCAGAGGGTACCAAGGTCATGAGGACCAGTAGAGGGCATTCGATCTCGTCGGCTCTTTGATTGAGGTATTGCACCAACTGGAGCGAGTCTTCGCCCCATTGCACATCATCGATCCAAAGGATCAGTGGTCCCTGCAGAGCCATGGACTCTATCACCCGCAACAGCAGCCGTTCCCGCTCGCCTGGTGAGAGCACGGAGAGATCCTGGGATCCGGTGGTGTGCAGCCCCTCCTCGCCAACCAGCAAATGGGTCAAGGCCTTCAGGTCGCGGACCGTCAATGCCTCGCTGTCCAAGCGCCAAGCCAACTGTTCCCGTAACGGACGGGGCGGCAACTCCTGGGCCATGCAGGCCCGCTCGATGGCCCCCTCCACCCCAGAGGCCGCTGTCAGTTGTTTACAATGGGAGACCCGCAGGCACTGAGCCACGCCCAATTCAACGGCCCGGGTCCCCAGCCATTGGGCCAGTCTGCTTTTGCCCTGTCCCTGCTCGCCTTCCAAAATCAGAAACCGGGGCCGACGGGACTCGGCCGTTTCCCGCAAAAGAGTCCATAGTCGGTCGCGCACGATGGCTCGATCCACGAACGGCGGCTCTCGTAGACCGAGCAGGGCGAGCCCTGCACCGGCAAAAGAATGCCGATCGGACATCCACGGTCCGACCCGCCAAGTCGGGGGGACATCGATGGCTCGAAACTTCCAGTGATCTTCTTCTGCGGCGGGGATCTCGGGGATCTCTACCTGCTCGTCCTGAAGCGTCACTGCCACCGTGACCGCCTGGGTCGGCTGGTCGGCCAGCGTGGGCTGCTGGGTATCGGCCAGGGGTTGGGCCACCGACAAGGTCTTCCGGGACAGGGAATCATCGGTAATATGATAACCTTCCAAGCCAAGACGTTGAACCGAAACAGGGTCTGGTTCGAGCATCGCCCCTAAACCCAAGGACTGGAGCTCCTTTGCCGCTTGGGCCGCGTTGAGGAAACGCCCCCGGGGGTCCTTTGCGAGCAGCGTATTTAACCAGCCTTCCAAAGATGAAGGCACTTGAAATCCAGGCGCTAGCGGTGGCGGTGCGACCCGCAGGTGCGCCTGGGCCAATTGGCGAATCGTCTGCATTTGACCGAAAGGTGACTCGCCCGTCACCAGCCGCCAGGCGAGACAACCCAATGCGTACAGGTCTGTCCATGGTCCGAAATGACGCCACTGCCCCTGAAACTGCTCGGGGGCCATATAGCGAGGCGTCCCCCTGATCCCTTCATCTCCACGACCGGTCGAGGTCTCGAAGGCCAAACCAAAATCGACGATACGCAGGTCCCAAGCCTCTTGCACCGGTCGAGCCAGCAGCAGATTATCCGGTTTCAGGTCTCGATGGAGAACACCTCGGGCATGGGCTGAGGACAGGCCACTGAGCAGCTGTTCCAGAATGACGACCAACTCCCCCCAGTCCCGGGGACCCCGGTCCGCCAAGGAACCCCCACCGCACAATTCCATCGCCAACCAAGGGGCGCCGGCCTTCAGATCAGGGTGATCCCAGTCCTCGGGCAGCGTGCCGAAGTCGTAGATTTTGATGATGTGAGGATGATCCAGGGCAGCGACGGCTCGAACTTCCCGATAGAAGCTGTCGGCGTCTCCCTTACCGAGCCCATCCACATCGAGGACTTTGATCGCCACCCGAGCATCAGCCGTCCCGTGATGCCCCGTAAACACCCGGCCCATACCGCCCTTACCGAGCGGCTCCCCCAACTCAAACGGTCCGACTGCCCACCGTTGCGGTGAGTCGTCAGGCAAAAATGACAGTCTCCGCTTCCCGCACCACATCGGTGAGACAACCGGCTTCAAAGGGTGAGCGGAGCCCAGCACTTCTGACCAGATCCTGGAACGGGGCTCGACCGCCACGCTTGCACAAGGCCAAGTAGCGTTCGAACGCGTCGCCCATATCCCGCCGAGAAGCGACCCAGAATTGCAACGCACAGGTCAGCGCCAGAGTATAGTCGATATAGTAAAAGGGCATGCCGTAAATATGCCCCTGCCGTTGCCAGTAGCCCCCCTTCGCCGGGTATTCTAATGTCCCATAGTCTCGCCAAGGCAGGTAGGTGCGCTCCATCTGCTGCCAGAGTTGGTGACGCTCCGCTGGTGTGGCATCCGGTTGTTCGTAAATCAGGTGCTGGAAATGATCGACTGCGACGCCATAGGGCAGGAAAGATAAGCTACCGGCCAAGTGAATCCGTCGGAAGGCATCTGCCTCATCACCAAAAAACAACTCCATGTGGGGCCAGGACAGGAATTCCAGGCTCATGGAGTGGACCTCGGCAGCCTCATAGGTGGGCCACACGTAGTCGGCCAACTCGGCATCCCGGCTACACCAGGACTGAAACGCATGCCCGGCTTCGTGGGTGAACACATTCACGTCGTGGTCGGTGCCGTTGAAGTTGGCGAAGATGAACGGGACATCGTAGTTGGGAAAGCTGGTACAAAAGCCGCCACCAGCCTTGCCGGGACGAGCGCTTAAGTCGAGGAGCCCACGCTCCACCATCATCTTAAAGAAGGCATCGATCTCGGGATGCAGTTGAGCAAACATCGTTTTGGCCTGCTCCGTCATCCAGGCTTCTTCCCCGCGGGGGCGCGGATTGCCCTCGGGCCGGTAGGTTCCCTCATCCCAGGACATCAGCTTCTCGAGACCGAGCACCTCAGCCTGGCGGTCTTTAATCCGCTTCACCAAAGGCACGACCTCATCACGGACCTGAGCCCGGAAGCGCTGCACATCTTCCCGGTTGTAATCGACCCGATGCATGCGCTTGTAACCCAATTCCACGAAGTCGCTGAACCCCAAGGTCTTGGCCATCTTTGCCCGCAGGCTCACCTGTTCGTCGAAGATCTGGTCGAGGTTTTCGCCATTTTGCTCAAACCAATCCCAGAAGACCTGGTTCGCTTCCTGTCGTACCGCCCGGTCACCGTCCGCTAGATGGCGCCCGAGGCCGGGGAGGTTATATTCTTCGCCCCGGAAGGTGACCTTCGCCCCGGCTTTCAACTCAGTGTATTTGCTGTCCAGCTTCGCCTCGGCCACCGACGCTTCCACAATGCTCGGCGCAAAGGCATCGCGGTCCGCCTGCCACAAGTTGAAGGCGTGCTGGCCAAACCGCTGCTCCATCGCGGGCCGCTCAGGGCTCTCAAGGAGCAGGCGCTTAAACGCGACGTCGAGTTCTTCGAGCCGGGGCCGCAGTTCGTCGGCTCGATTCTGGGCTTCACGGTAGGCTTCGTTCTGGGTGTCCTGAGCGAAGTGAACGTGGGTGAGTGAGACCCATGTCTGAACGTCCTCACGGATTTCATTCCACGTACGGATGACCTCCGAACGGGCCGCTGCGTCCGTCGCTGCATCCAGGGAGGCCCGAAGCGCCTCATACCGTTGTTTCAGCTCCTCGACATTGGGTTCCGAGGCCTGCATTTCACTGAATTTAACTGCGTCCATCATTCACTCCAAGGGGAGCGAACTTTGGCGAAAAGATGCGTCTGGGACAAGCCCTGCGACGCTAAAAGTCGGCTTCGAGGCTTACCTCGCCGGTGACACCCATCTGATAAGCACTCACCCGCCGTTCAAAGAAGTTAGCCAACTCCTGGACGTCTTGCAGTTCCATGAAGCTGAAGGGGTTCTGGCTATGGAACATGGGCTTCATGCCCAGGTTGCTTAGGCGCTGGTCGGCCACGTACTGCAAGTAGCTGCGCATATCCCCCGGAGAAAGGCCTGCGACTCCCTGGCTGAGAAGGTCTTCCGCGAAGGTCATCTCACAGTCCACCGCTTCTTGGAGCATCTCCTGAACTTCCGATTCAAAAGCCTCATCGATCAACCCGGGCTCCTCACGACGCACAATGTCGATGATTTCGAAAGCGAAACGCATGTGACCGCTCTCGTCCCGAAAGACCCAGTTCGTGCCCGTTGCCAGGCCCGGCAGGAGCCCCTTGGAACGCAAGAAGTAGACGTAAGCGAAGGCGGCGAAGAAGAAGAGGCCTTCGATGCAGCATGCGAAGCAGACCAAGTTCATCAAGAAGCGACGGCGGTGGTCCCGTGTCGTGAGTTCATCGAGCTCATCAATGCTGTCCATCCACTTAAAGCAGAAATCAGCCTTCTTCTTGATGGAGGGAATGTTGTGAATTGCAGCGAAGGCAGCGGCCCGCTCATCATGATCGGGCACGTAACTGTCGAGCAGGGTCAGGTAGAACTGAACATGCAGTGCTTCTTCGTACAACTGTCGGCTCAGATACATCCGAGCCTCAGGGCTGTTGATGTGCTTGTACAGATTGAGCACTAAGTTGTTGGAGACGATCGTATCGCCGGTGGCGAAGAAGGCCACCAACCGGTTGAGCAGGTGGCGCTCAGACGGCGAGATCCGAGAACTGAGATCGGCCAAATCCCGGGCGAAGTCGACCTCTTCAACCGTCCAAGTGTTTTTAATGGCATCTCGATACATCTCGTAGAGAGCCGGGTAGGCCATGGGGCGCAGGGTTAGATTCAGTCCGGGGTCGAGAATCACCTTTATGTCTCCGCAATCGGTGGGGTGGTCAGTGAAAAGGGGCAGTGATGATTATTGGCACCACTCACAACTCTCCGGATTTTCCAGAGAGCAGGCCAAGGCTGCCGCCGCTTCTGCCTCAGAGCGCTGGGGAAGTTGGGAGCCTGTGGCAATGGTGGATTTGGCGATACGCGTCGCTGGGCGGCTGCGCAGGTAATAGGTCGTCTTCAAGCCCTGCTTCCAAGCGTAGAAATACATGGAGCTCAAGCGATCGATGCTGGGGCTTTCCATGAAGAGATTGAGACTCTGACTCTGGTCGATGAAGGGCCCACGGGCCACGGCCCCATCCACCAGGTATTTCTGCTTGAGTTCCCAGGCGGTGCGGAACAGCAGGCGGAGGTCGGCTGGAATGGCTTCGATCCCTTGAATAGAACCTTCCGCAGCCTTGATGGCCTCCCGGATCTCCGGTGTCCAAAGCCCCCGTTTGTCGAGGGCTTTCGCCAGGAAGTTATTCACCTGCAAGAACTCGCCAGACAGGGTCTCCCGCTTAAACAGATTGCTCACCTGTGGCTCGATGCATTCGTAGCAACCCATGATGCTGGCAATGGTCGCCGTGGGCGCGATGGCCACCAGCAAAGAGTTCCGTAAGCCATGCTCGGCGATCTCGGCCTTCAGGGCTTCGAAACGCTCTGGCTGGGATGGGGTCACACCCCAAAGATCGAACTGGAGCTGCCCCTTGGCCGCTCGGGTCTCGGGGAAGGTCTCGTGGGCACCATGCTCCTTCGCCAGCTCAACGCTGGCCACCAACGCGTGGTAGTAGACCTCCTCTTGGATGCGCCCGCTCAACTCGATGGCCCGAGGGTCGTCGAAGGGAATCTCTAATGAGAAGAGCACATCCTGCCAGCCCATCAAGCCCAGACCGATCGGGCGCCACTTGAGGTTGCCGCGCTCGGCCTTATCCACCGGATACCAAGTACGATCGATGACACGGTCCAGTTGCTTCACAGCCTTGCGCACTGTGGCGCCAAGTTTCTCCCAAAGCACCCCCTCCTCACCCACGTGCCGAGCGAGGTTCACGGAGCCCAGATTGCATACGGCCGTCATGTCATCGGAGGTGACCTCAATAATCTCCGTGCACAAGTTGGAGAGGTGAACCACCCGGCCGTTCTCGCCGGTCTGATTGCACTTGAGGTTCGAGGCATCCTTAAAGGTCATCCAGCCATTTCCGGTCTGGGCCAAGGTCCGCATCATCCGGTGAAACAAGTCCCGAGCCTTCACCCGCTTGATCGCCTTGCCACTGGCTTCCGCATTCTCATAGGCCGTCTTGAACGCGTCGCCATAAAGATCGCAGAGTTCTGGCACGGTCGCTGGGTCGAAGAGCGACCAGACGTCGTCCCTCGCCATGCGCTCCATAAACAGATCTGGCAGCCAGTTCGCCAGATTGAGGTTGTGGGTCCGTCGGGCTTCATCGCCGGTGTTGTCCCGCAACTCGAGAAAGGCTTCGATATCTCCGTGCCATGGCTCTAGGTACACACAGCAGGCGCCCTTGCGTCGCCCGCCCTGGTTCACAGCTGCCACCGAGGAGTCGAGGGTCTTCAACCAGGGGATAATACCGTTGGAGTGACCGTTGGTACCCCGGATCAACGAACCGGCGCTACGGACCCGGTGGTATGCGATCCCAATGCCGCCGCCGAACTTCGAGAGCCGGGCCACCTCTTTATAGCGGTCATAGATCCCCTCGAGCTGATCCGTTGGTGAATCGACCAAGAAGCAGGATGAGAGCTGGGGATGGCGGGTGGCCGAGTTGAAGAGCGTCGGCGAGCTGGGCAGGTAGTCAAAATTGGAGAAGAGGTCATAAAGCTCGATGGCTTCATCGACGTCAGCGGCAAGGCCACAGGCCACGCGCATGAAGAAGACCTGGGGCGTCTCGACGACCCGCCTCGTCTCGGGATGCTTCAAGAGATAGCGATCGTAGACCGTGCGCAAGCCAAAGTAATGGAAGTGGAGGTCCCGACGAGCGTCCAAGGCTTCGTCCAAAGCCTGGCGATTGGCCTGGATGAAGGCCAAGGCCTCATCGTGGAGCAAGCCGAGTTCCTGGCAACGCACCATGCAGTCCGTGAAGCTGAAGAGTCCCTGACGGTGCACCTCCTCGCGTACGAACCGAGCCAAGAGACGAGCGGCCAACAGAGAGTACTCAGGTTCCTCGGCGATCTGAAGCGCCGCGGTCTGAATCGAAAGGCTATCCAACTCCTCGGTCGTCGCGCCATCGTAGAGGCCGCCGATAGTACGCGTCGCGACGAACATCGGGTCCACTTTTGAGAGGCCTTCACCACAAGCTGAAACCGCAGCAACGATCCGGTTGACGTCCACCAGTTCCAGGCTTCCATCCCGCTTGCGCACGCGCATCGAGAAAGGCTCATTCTTGGAAGCCTCGGCTTGTCTCATGGACAGGGTCATCGCAACTCCTTCTGGGCTCGCTTTGACACAAAGCAGCCCCTGCAAGGCCTCGGCCGGTCGGCGCCGAAAAGCCCGGTGATTGGATCTCTCAATTGTGGCTCCCTCGCCGAAGAGGCCCGATGGGCTTCTCTGGGTCGGTGCCTTTAGATGTAGGAGGGCGATCTGGCCTGGTCAACGGTGACAAACAAGAAACGAAATTTTGGCCATCTTTCGGCCCGATGGGCCAACCCTGGCCGTCTTCGTTAAGGGTATAAAAAACCGAATAATATGGCTGGCCGCGGGGCCTGTTTGGGGGGCCGGAAAAAGGGATTTTAATCAAAATATTTGGCCTGCCCTCTTCAGGTCCGGCCAGGGGAGCACCTTCGTAGTAACCCTGTTTTTTCGGGTACTTAGAAGCAAGCAATTCAGTGGTTTGTTTTAAGCAAAATGCCGTTCTCGAAATTTCCCTGAAAAGAACTAGGCCTTGACTCGAACTGCTGGTGTCAATTCGGCCCAACAAGCGATCTGTGGTCGGCTGGGAGAACGAGTAAAACGCGCCGGCTCACTGACGCTGTAAAAGCAAAAGAGGGATGCCCAAAGCGTCGTTAACGTGGCGTTTCGATATGGAGAGTGATGCAGGCTTCTTCATCGCCGAGATCACATGCCAACTTGAGGTAGTGCTTGCCGAAAGTTTTGGATTTAAAAAAAGCGCTTCCCCAATTCCACAGCTTCCCGGCCTCTCGACAAGCTTTAGGCTCGAAAAGTCGACAACCACGGGCGTAATAACGGGCAGCCCGTCGATGGTTCGGCTCGACGCCTCGTCCATCGAGGAAGATCTCCCCCAACATCCAACAACTCATACCATGGCGCCAGGTGCATCCCTTGCTCAGAAGGGCCCGAACGGCAGCGGATGGCCGATCTTCTTCCTTGCCCGCCAGCCGGAGCACCTCTGCTTCCTGATAGCATGCATCTGGACGCGCTTCGCTACACTGGAGATTCCCAGCGAGAAGCAGGACGACCCACAAGACTGACTAGTCTCCCCCGAGCCGGACGAAGGCTTCATACAGGCCCGTATTACCCGGCTGCGCGACGTTGCGTTCATAGTGACGGACCCAGAAGGTGTAGGTCGTTTCCGCCTCCACCTCGAAGGGGATCAGGCAGTTATAGTTACCGGCCTGGCCATCGATATCATCGTTCTCACCGAGAAGTTCCTGGCCGTCGGCACTGCGCAACTCACAGATCGGGTCCATGGGCGCCTCGGTACCAAACTCCATTAACGCTCCGGTGGCCGCGACGAAGGAGAAAACGTCCACATCGCCCGGGACAGCAATCTCCCCGGAGATGGCTGCATCCACTGTGATGGGCGTTGCATTGGCTGCATCATCACCGTGATCGTCCCGGAGATCTTTCGCCACAAAAGTGTAGATCCCTGTTCCTGCTTCGGCTGAAAAGTGACGAACGCCTACGATGACGGTCTCACCGGCTTCCATGGTCCGGCGAATCCAGCAGTTGTAGCCGCGACCGCTGTCATCATCGCCAAGCTGTTCTCCGTCGTCACCGTTGATGGCTTGTCCCTCAGCATCAAAGAGCAAGCAAAGAGTGTCGATGGAACTGTCGGTATAGAACCGATAATCCCCAGCGTCGGCCACGGTGACCTGGAAGTAGTCCATGTCACCGCAAGCCAGGATGCCCGGCGTTTCCGCAGCCAGTTCCACGGCTGTCGCCCCGGCTGCGTCAGCACCGTGATCCACTTCAAGGTCTTCACACGCGCAGGCTGCACAACCATCACCGGTCTCTTCGTTGCGATCATCGCAACTCTCGTATCCCGCGGCCCCCTCTTCAAGGTCGGAGCGGCGAATGCCATCGCCACAACTGGCTGCCTGGCAGTTACTCAAGCAACTATCGTCGTTGGCTTCATTGCCGTCATCGCAAGCCTCATAGCCCTCAGCGCCTTCAGACAGATCGCTGCGCACGATGCCATCACCACACTTAGCGTTGAAACACTCGTCGGTGCAGGCGTCGTCGGCATCTGTATTGCCATCGTCACATTCCTCAAGCCGGTCCACATTGCCATCACCACATTGGGGTTCAGCCTGCTCCCGACAGCGAGACGTGCAGCCATCACCATTGCGACGATTCCCATCATCGCACTCCTCGTCACCTTCACGGATCCCGTCCCCACAGATCGGGCCATCGACAGGACCAGCATCTTCGCCCCCACCGGGCCCCGGATCACTATTTGGGTTCGGCACGCAGGCCAAAGCAACGCAGAAACAAAGAGACAGACAGAGACGGACCATGGAGCGGCTCCTTCAAATGCGATAGAGTCTTAGCCGAGGAAGCGGCTCCTGGCTAACGAAGAAAGCACTACCAGACCAAAGGGTTTGTTAGTAAAAGCCATCACGCCGACCTTCGGAGAAAGACACATGGCTGAAGAACGCATCAAAACTTTTAAGGAATTTTGGCCTTATTACCTGGCTGAACACCGCCGCCCACTTTGCCGCGTGCTGCACTTTGTCGGCACCAGCGGCTTTCTTGCCGCATTCGTGGCGGGCTTGATCTACCTTCCCCAACCCACGCTCCTCGCCTTCGGACTTGTCGCCTTTGCCAACGGCATGGCCGGTCGCTATATCGAGCCGATCCGGCCCGCCCGTCGCCTGACCGCTGTGACTGCCCTCGCAGCCATGGCCATCGCCCCGCAAGTCTTCATCCCGGGCATCGTCTGGGCCTATGGCTGCGCTTGGGTTGGACACTTCAAAGTCGAAAACAATCGCCCTGCGACCTTCGATTATCCAGCCTGGAGCCTGATCGGTGACTTTCGCATGTACGGAATGATGACGCTTGGCCACTTGTGGTCTGGCGATTCCGTCGCGACAGGGGAGGCATGAGCAAGCCCGAAGCCGAAGCCTGGTTCCGCAACCTCCAAAACGAACTCATTCGCAGCTACGAATCGATCGAAGTGGCCGCTGGAAGCTCGGCCCGATTCGAGCGCCAACCTTGGCAGCGACCTGGCGGAGGGGGCGGTACGATGGCGGTCTTGCGGGGGGAGGTCTTTGAGAAAGCAGGGGTGAACTTCTCCCAGGTGGAAGGAGTTTTCAGCGAACGCTTTCGCGGTGAGATTCCGGGGACAGATGAAGACCCCTCGTTTTGGGCCTGCGGGGTCAGCGTCGTGGTGCACCCCCGTTCCCCCATGGTCCCGGCGGTACACTTCAACACCCGGCACCTCGTCACTCAAAAGGCTTGGTTCGGCGGCGGGGCCGACATGACCCCAGTCTTTCCCAACGAAGAAGATACCGCCCTGTTTCATGGGGCGCTTCAGGAGGCCTGTGATCTGCACGCTGTCGCCGACTATGAGGCTTACAAGGCTTGGTGTGACCGGTATTTCTATCTCCCCCATCGCCAGGAGCCCAGGGGGGTCGGCGGCATCTTTTTCGACCAGCTCAACAGCGGGGATTGGGCCGCAGACTTCGCCTTCGTCAGAGAAGTGGGTAAGGCTTTTGCCTACGTTTATCCCCAGTTGGTGGCCCGCCGCGTGAACGAGCCCTACGATGAGCATCACCGGGCAGCGCAACTGGTCAAGAGAGGCCGTTATGTTGAGTTCAACCTCGTCCACGACCGGGGCACCCGCTTCGGTCTCGAGACGGGGGGCAATACGGAGGCGATCCTCATGTCCCTGCCGCCGATGGCTTCGTGGTAGGTCGAGCCACCTGAGCCAAGGTCTTGGCAAACTCCAAGAGCTCCTCTTTGCCGTGGGCCAAGGAGAGGAAACATACCTCATAGGCCGAGGGCGGAAGATAATAACCCGCAGCGAGCATCGCCTCGTGCAAAGGCGCAAAGCGACTGGTGATCTCCGGATCGACATCGCAGGCTCGTCTGGGCGGCTCAGCCTCACTGCCGTAGAACCACAGGATCGATCCCCACCGCACCACCCGCAGGCGGTCGAGTGCCTGCGCCTGGACGGCCTGGTGAACAAGGTCGGCCCGCTGCTCCAACTGCTGATACACCCGTCCGTCGTTCAATCGTTTCAAGGTCGCTAAACCGGCGGCCACGCTCAGTGGGTTTCCAGACAACGTCCCGGCTTGGTAGACAGGACCGACAGGGGCGAGCAGGTCCATCACCGTCGCAGCCCCCAAGATGGCCCCCATCGGCAGGCCGCCCCCAATAATTTTTCCAAGGGTGACCAGATCGGGCCGCACGCCTAATTGGGGGCCCACGCCCCCATAACGCAGCCGAAACCCGCTGATCACCTCATCAAAAATGAGAAGCGCGCCATGCTCATCACATAATCTTCTCAGCCCAGCGAGAAAGGCCTGCCGCTGAATGAGCAGTCCATTGTTGGCTGGCAAAGGCTCGATGACGACAGCAGCGATGGAGGACCCCTCGGCGGCAAACAAGGCTTCGGCAGACTCGAGATCATCCAGGTCGAGGACGCGAGAGCAGCCTGCGATCGCCTCGGGTACCCCTGCGGAATTGGCGATAGCCTGGGTCGCGAGACCGCTGCCTGCCTTGACGAGAAAGCTGTCCGAGTGGCCGTGGTAGCCGCCATCAAACTTCACCAGCAGGGGGCGCTCTGTCGCCGCTCGAGCCAGGCGTCCAGCGGTCATCACCGCCTCCGTACCAGAACTCACCATGCGAACTCGGTCGGCCCACGGAAACCCAGCGAGAATCGCTTCCGCAAGTTCGACCTCCTGACGGTGGCATGCTCCAAAGGTTAAGCCATCCTGGGCCCGGCGCTGGACCGCTTCAACCACCTCTGGATCGCCGTGCCCCAAGATCAGGGGGCCCCAACTCATACACAAATCCAAGTAACGGGTCCCGTCTTCGGCATAGATCCAGGGGCCTTCCCCCTTGGCCATAAAGACGGGCTCGCCCCGTACCGAACCAAAGGCCCGCACCGGTGAGTTCACGCCACCAGGAATGGCCTTGCAGGCTCGTTCAAACCATTGGGTCATGACGTCGATCCTTTCAAAACATGATTGACCGCTTCAAAGACTGCCGACCAAGTGGGCCCCTCGGCAACGATGACACGAGGCAGATCACCGTTCTGCATCAGCCAATCGGCCGTTGTCGGCCCATAAGCGACGCCTGGAACAGCATGAAGCCATGGGTTATTCTGCAAGTGGTTTCTAGCGGCACTCGGGCTGCCATAGACGGCACAGTCGACAACACACTGTGGCTGGGCCAAGTCCTCGGGCGGCCGATTCTCGTAGACCACCAGTCGGGCAACAGAAAGACCCGCTGCTGCCAGTCGTCGCGGCAGTACATCGCCAGCTAAGTTGCCCACCATCAGCACGACACGAGTCCCCGGTGGCACGTCACGGTGAATGCGATCGGCTAAACCGATCGCGTCGGTGCGCAGAGGCGTCGTGACCTGCAGGACACCACGAGCCTCCAATGCGGCACGGGTGCCTGGCCCTTGCGCGTAGATCCGCAAACCCAAGGCCCCCAACAAAGAGCCTAAAGCGGGCCATTGAGCCCATGTACAACGCACCGCACCGGGACTCGGAAACACGATAACCTCAGCCGACCGCAATGCCTCCCCCAAGGCCGCTTCGCCCCCGGGCAGTTCAAGCGGTTGCAACTGAACACCAGGCCACTGAAGTACGCGGAGGCCCTGGTCGGTGAGGTGAGACCGCAGTTGTGACTCGTCTTCACGGGCTCGAGTCAACAACACACACCGTTGCGTCACAGCCCTTCCTCCAAGGGTGCCCACAAACTGGCCGGCTCGATGGCCTTCGCCCCTGCCAATCGACCATAAGCCAGCGCCGCCAAGGTCTCGGGCGCCCCCGTGACCGCGGTCATCCGCCAGTCTCCGGGTCCCGCCGACTGGCCCAAGCGAAGACACCATTGCCCGCTGGCCGTCGGCGCCACACGGGCACCAAAGGGCACATGGCAGCCCCCTTCGCTCAAAGCGAGTGCCTCCCTTTCGAGACCGACAGCCAGGTTTGCCTGGGGGTCGCTCAATCCCCGGAGGGTCCGCTGAAGCTCCCCATCATCGCTCCGGGTCTGGACAGCGATCGCACCTTGACCTGGAGCCGGCAACCAACACTGTGGATGAAGGACAAAGGACCGCAGGCCGCTGAGATCAGCCTGCAAGCGATGCAGACCAGCCCGGGCCAAAATCACCCCATCGACCTCCCCCTCAAGAGCCTTGCGCAGACGGGTGGGCACGTTGCCTCGAATCGGCACAGGCTGAAGATCGCCACGCCACGCGTTGAGCATCGCCACCCGACGGGCGGCAGATGTTCCGATACGCGCCCCCTCCCTGACGGGTAAGATCCCCGTATCGGCCACCGCATGGGGAGCGACAAGGAGGAGATCCTCCGAGGCGACGCGCTCGATGACGATGCTTGGCGAACAGCGAGGATCGCCCGCTGTGGGCATATCCTTGAGGGAATGCACCGCAAGGTCGGCTCGCCCCTCAGCGACGGCAGATTCCACCTCGCTGGTGAAGAGCCCCTTTTCCAGGTTGTCCGAAAGACGCAGATCCAGGGCAACATCGCCCCGGGTCTTAATGATGCAAAGCTCCGCAGCTTGTCCTGTCCCCGCTAAGAGCCCTTGAACTCGGCGAGCTTGAGCAAGGGCTAGATCGCTACCACGTGTCGCAATTTTTAGCATTGCTCGTCCTCCGGATAAGGCAGCCGAAACGGAGGAGGCTCCTCCTCTTGATCCAATGCAACCAAGGACTCTCGGATGGACCAGGCCTGCCGGCGGAAGAGTCGTCGGAGTTCATTTTCCAAGGAACGCCGAGCCTTTGGACTAAGCCCCTCAGAATAACGGTCCAAGACCCCGGGCAGATCATCGGCGATGACCTGCTCAAGCTGGGCCTGGTTCGATCGCGCCAAGCCCCGAAAACGATGGTGGGCAAGCCGCTCTAAATAATCGGCAACTGCTCCCTTCACCAACTGCTGAAAGCGAAGCGCATCGGCTTCACCCAAAGTCACACCTTGGGACGCAGTAAACGCGTCCAGTCCTTGATACCGCGCTCCAAGTTCCTCGGCCAACTCAGTGCCCACTTGGGCTGGACTGCCCAAATCAACCACGAGCGGTCCCGAGGTTAACTCCAGCATCCCAGTGCGAATCAAGGGCTCGGGACTGGCGCTGCATAGAACGACTGCAGCGACCTCTGCACAAGCCGCCGACAAAGCTGATAAGGGCTCATAGCTCCCTTGCGCGTCGGGGCTGCGGTTGAAGCGCCGCACCTGATAGCCGCGACTCTGGAGCGTCTCTGCACAGCGCTTGCCGATGACGCCCATGCCGACGACGATCACCGTCGATGCCTCGCCCAAAGAATGAGCCAAGTGATCTGCGACCAAGGTGTGCATACCGGGTGTGGCCGCCTGGTGATGACCTTGCCGAACCTTTGCTGCCAAACGACCGGCCGCCCCCGCGACGATGTTCAGTACAGGGCTCGACCGCTTTGCATCCCTTGCCTCTTGCAATGCCCGCCGCACTTGTCCGCCAATCTCCCGCTCTCCCTGAACCAGTGATTCGAGCCCCACACCCACTCGAAAGACGTGTTCCACAGCGGAAGCACCCCGTAGGAGTCGGGGCTCAACAGCATCCCCCCTCCCGTCGAGACGGCGGTGCCAAGCGGTCTTTAACATTTGGCAGGCCCAATCGACATCATGAGCGCTAACCCACCACTCCAAACGGTTGCAGGTGTGCAATTGAACAAAGCCAGTGATCCCTTGCGCCGTTAATGATGCATACAGGACCTGCTGGTCTTCTGGGCTCATGGCCAAAGTCGAGCGCAACCTGGCTCCACTGCGACGAAAGTCGCAGCTAGCTACCGCTAGCGGAACTCGAACACTCACGCCGCCAACTCCTCTCGGACCTGTGCCGCCGCCTCAAGCCCGGAACGCACGGCAACTTCCACAGAGACGCCACCGAGATAGCTTCCTGCTAAGTTCAGCCCTGGTCGACGGCCCACATCATCTTGCAAGGCTTTAAGGGCCCTAGGCGAGCGTAAATCAGGCTGGGGAATACCGCGAGGATGACGATAAACTCGACCCATCGAAACCGACAAGACTCGGCCCGCAAGTTGGCTCAGTTCCCGACGGGCCAACTCCTGTAAATCCGCATCATCAAGATCAAGAATCTTAGGATCATGCCGGCCGCCGAGATAGACCGTGACGAGCCAATGCCCCGCGGGGGCACGCTCAGGCACCATGGCACTCACATGAACAGCCCCCAACATGCGAAAGCCCTCATCCCGGGGCAGCAGCGCACCAAATCCATCCGGCAAGGGCGGCTGGCCAGTTCCACCAAGGGATACGGTCGCCATCGGCACACTGCTCAGTTGCTGAAGCACCTCCAGTGTATCCGGCATGAAAGGTGGCAGAAGCCGCTGCAGACCTCCGAGCGGCGTCGCTAGAATCAACTAATGGGTCGAGTAGACTGCACCACTGGCAGCGCAGACATGGTAAGAGCCATCAGATCCGACTTCGATACAGGACACAGGCTCAGCCAAGTGTAATTGTGATCCCAGGCGGCTAGCCACCGCTTCAGCCAATTGACCAAACCCACCACGCAGTGCGTAGACCCCCCGGCGCCCTCCTCCAGTCGACGCACTCCGCAAAACCGAGGGAAGAACACGACCGCTGGCTCCCGTCCGCTGCCAGAGCTTGGGAAAGGCACGGGCCATATCCAAGTTTTCACTGTCACTCGCAAAGATCCCGCCCACCATGGGATCGATGACGCTGCGACGAAACTCAGTACCAAAACGCCGCTCCATCCACTGGGCAACACTTCGGTCCTCAAGGCTTCCGGCTTTCATTAGGCCCCAGACCACCTGCCATTTCGATCCAGGGCTCAACAGCCCGGACATGAAGAAGTCGAGGGGGCCATTCGGTACTCGAAAGAGCCGGCCTTGGCGGAGGATGTATCGAGCTGCCCTACCATCCATCGCTTCGACTTCGTCCATCAGCTCAAGTCGTTCCAGTAGCCCCCAAAGCGCTTCTGACTCCCCCCGAAAGGTATGGGGGCCTGTTTCGAGCAAATAGCCTTTCCATCGCTCACTCCAAGCGCGCCCGCCTGGATGCGAAGCCGCCTCCAAAACGGTCACATCAATCCCCGCGGAGGCGAGCGATTCAGCGGCTGCCAGTCCGGCCGGCCCCGCCCCCACGACCACAGCATCGCAATGCTTCACGGTGAGCCGCTCAACTCGAACACAGATTGAACAAAGGTCTCGATGCCTTCAATCGGGGTATCGGGCACCAAGCCGTGCCCCAAGTTGAAGATGTGACCGGTCTGACCACCCACCGCCCGATGCATCCGCTGCACCCGATCTCGAATATCAGCGGCAGGAGCAAACAAACCGATGGGATCTAAGTTTCCCTGGACGCACCGGGGTGGGTCCATGGCGCCCAAGAGCCCGGCAGCTCGCGCCAAGTCCACGCGCCAATCAAGGGCAAAGCCCCGAGCAGCACAGTCGAGACTTTGATCAAAGAGATGACCACCATTGCGGAGATACAAGAGGATCGGGCCATCCTCACTCACCTCTTCAAGGATTCGCTCATTCACAGGCTGAGCCCAGCGAGCGTAATCTTCCGCCCCCAGTTCACCAGCCCAGGTATCGAACAACTGAACCGCATCTGCGCCGCTCGCCAATTGGTAACGAAGGTGAGCAATTACCGCGTCAGCAAGACGGTTCAGAAGATCGGCTGCCGCTTCTGGTTGGCAACTAAGAAAAGGTTTAATCTTACTAAAACGACGGGTTCCGCCCCCCTCCACCATGTAACAGGCGAGGGTGAAGGGCGCGCCGGCAAAGCCAAGAAGGGCTTTTTCATCCCCCAAGGCTTGCCGCAGCAAGTTAAGGGCACCGCCGACATAGGCGAGGTCCTGGGCAGGCTCCACGGGTCGAAGCTTGGTCACATCGGCTGCTGTGGCGATCACGGGATCGAGCCGTGGTCCCCCAGGCGGATAGTTAAGCCCCTGACCCATCGCCTCCGGGATGTTCAGAATATCGGAAAAGAGAATCGCCGCATCCACATCGAAGCGACGCACCGGTTGCAACGTGACCTCGCAGGCCAACTCTGGAGTTTTCATCACCGTGAGGAAATCGTGTTCCTTACGCACCGCTCGATACTCGGGAAGGGTGCGGCCAGCCTGGCGCATCATCCACACCGGTGGACGATCAACAGCCTGGCAATGCAGGGCCCGAAGCATGCGCTCTCTAGCATTGATGATGGGGACTCCAACCTTTCA